>NZ_JBEXPT010000110.1:0-22209 GCF_040612195.1 Streptomyces sp. NPDC006450
AAGCTGATGTTGCCCGCCGCGTCGGCGGTGGTCTTCAGCCCGGGGGCGTCGACGCCGAGGCGGATCTTCTTCAGGGCCGGGTTGGCGGCGGCCTGCGCGGTGTGGACGATCAGGACCTGGCTCCAGCCACCGAGCTGGGTGGCCGTCAGGCGCAGGTCGACGTCGGGCAGGACGTTCTTGTAGAGCGCGTCGTTGCCGTCGAGGACCGGCTTGGGCAGCTTGAAGGGCGTCTTGAAGGCCAGCTTCTTGCCGTCGGCCGTGGTCATCGTCGCCATCGGGCCCGTGCCGCCACCGGAGATGCTCAACGGGGAGGGAACGACCGCCGGGGATATGGTCCCGTCCGCGTTGACCCGGAGCGTCGTATCGATGGCCTTCCAGGACCCGTTCGCCTGCTTCACCCGCTCGGGCGCCGAGGCGGCGTCCACGGTGAGGGTGCCGGCCGGGTTGGCGAACGTCTGCGAGTTGCCGGTCGTCAGGTGCTCGATGACCACGCGCTTGCCGCTGCTCTTCGCCTGCGCCAGCGCGGCTTCCACGGCCTTCTGCTCGGCGGTGGGAGCGGGCTTGGGGGTGGAAGCGGGCCAGTTGCTGTCAGCCGGCCCGTTCGAGGCGAAGGCGCTCGGGGCGGTGATGAGTCCGGCCCCGAGGGCCAGCACCACGGCACCTGTCACGGGGAGCATCGCGGCCGCGGATGCTCGTCGACGCCGGAGGGCCCCCGGTCTGGCGTCGGTTGATGAAGAAGATGGCCGCATGGGCAGAAGTCCTCGCTATGCGCGTCGGTGAACCAAGGTCACGCGCACGGTGCTTGCTGGCTGAAAATCTGTCAAGATTTCATAAGGGCAATATGTCTGATTCAGATCAATACATGTCAGGTTGACTCTCAAGTGACAATGATCATGTAAGGGAATGTTAAGAAAAATTATGCAAGCAGATCTCCCCTTCCTTAGGGTGCGCTGTCCGGACTGTGCAAGAACCGGACCTTGCCATTCCTTTTCATGGGGGATTTTTGTTGTCTCGTCAGGGTGGTTTGCTTTCGCGTGCGCGCGCGAGACGGCCACGTGTTGCGATGATCGCCGCGCTCGCGGTGTTCATCTCCGGCCTGGGCTTGCCCGCGGTCGAAGCGGTGGCGAAGCCGCCGAAGGTGTGGGTGCCGCCGAATACGGCGCTCCCGCAGACCAAGCCCGTCAAGGGCTCGAATGCCAAACCCGCCAACGCCAAGGCGCCGGTCGGTAAGGCGTGGAAGCCGGATGCGAAGGCGAAAGCCCCGTCCGGTTCCGCTACCGTTCCGCTCAATACTTCCGGGACTTCGGCGACTGCGGTCGCCGGTAAGTCGGTTCAGGCAGGCAGTTTGCCCGTCTGGGTTGCTCCTGCCAAGGGTCCGAAGCGTTCGGCGAAGTTGTCGGAACTCGCGGTTTCGGGTTCCGCTTCTGGCGAGGGTTCGCTGCGGGTGGAGGTGAAGGACGAGGCGAAGACGCGTGCGGCTGGTGTCGGAGGCGTCCTCGTCGCTCTGACCGACGCGGCGGGTTCGGCTGCTTCGGGCAAGGTCCAGGTCGGCTTCGACGTCTCGGCGCTGGCGAAGACCGCTGGCGCGAACTGGGCGGACCGTGCACGGGTGGTGCGGCTTCCCGATTGCGCGCTGACCACGCCGGGCGCGAAGGGCTGCACGACTCGTACGCCGGTCGCTTCCCACAAGGACGCGTCGGGCCGTCTGGTCGCGGAGATCGACGCCCCCAAGGTGGCGTCCGCCAAGACCAGTACGTTGAAGTCGGCGCCGTCGGATGCGCCGCAGATGCTGTCCACGCAGGCCGTGGCCCTCGCCGTTGAGGCGGGTCCGTCGGGTGCGAGTGGCGACTTCAGCGCGACGCCGATCGCGCCGTCCATGTCGTGGCAGGCCGGCGCGAACGCCGCGAACTTCACCTACGGCTACACCGTCGAGGTCCCGTCCGCGATCGCGGGCGCGGGCCCGGACCTGGGTCTGGGTTATGACTCGTCTTCGATCGACGGCCGTACGGCGTCGACGAACGCGCAGGCCAGTGGGTTTGGTGAGGGCTGGGACTGGAGTCCGGGCTCGATCTCGCGCTCGTACAAGGGCTGCAAGGACGCGGGGATAGCCGAGTCGGGTGACGAGTGCTGGGCCGGGGACATCCTGTCCCTGAACCTCGCCGGCCACTCGGGTCAGATCGTCCGCGACGACACGACGTGTGTCTATCACCTTCAGGGTGAGGACGGCACGAAGATCGAGCGTCTGACCGGGCAGCGCAACGCCGCCTGGAAGGGTGAGGGCTTCAAGGTCACCACGACCGACGGAACCCAGTACTACTTCGGCTCCAACCGCCTGCCCGGCGGTGACGGGACGGACCCGGAGGCCAAGTCTGTCTCGACGGTCCCGGTGTACTTCAACAGTGGTCAGGACAAGTGCCTGGGCGCGACGACTCCGGCGAACGGTACGTGGCAGCAGCTGGGCTGGCAGTGGAACCTCGACTACGTCGTGGACCCGCACCAGAACCTGGTCTCCTACCGCTACGAGCAGGAGGACAACTTCTACGGGCGGGGTGGCGGCCAGAACGGCGGCACTGGTACCAACACGAAGTACCAGCGCGGCTCCTACCCGACGTGGATCGGCTACGGGCAGCGCCTGCCCGAGCAGATAGCGGCGAAGGGCGCGGCGAAGCCGGCCGTTCAGATCAACATCAAGAACGCCGAACGCTGCGTCGTGATCGGAACGGTTACCTGCACGGACACCGCCCAGCGCGTCAAGGCCAACGCCAAGTCCTGGCCCGACACCCCGATCGACCAGGAATGCCCGGCCACCGGCCAGTGCCTGAACCTCTCCCCGACGTACTTCACGACGAAGAAGTTCACCCAGATCGCGTCCCAGGTCTGGACGGGCACCGCCTGGCGCACGGTCGACTGGTACGACCTCAAGCAGTCCTTCCAGGACCCGGGTGACGGCACGTCCCCGACCTTGTGGCTCGACTCGATCCAGCGCAACGCCAGCAACGGCAAGACCGCGATCAAGCTTCCCGCGGTGTCGTTCCAGGCGACGCAGTTCCCCAACCGTGTCGACGGCGTCGTCCGCCGCCCCGACGGTACGGATGCCTCGGCGCCGAGTTACCGACGTCCTCGGATCCAGACGATCACCACCGAGACCGGTGGCCAGATCAACGTCGCCTACAAGGCCCCGGAATGCTCCCGCCTCGCGGGCACGATGCCGTCCTCGGAGGACGGCAACACGATGGCCTGCATGCCGGTCAAGTGGTACCTGCCCGGCCAGTCCTTCGCCGACCCGGTCAACGACTGGTTCCACAAGGTCATCGTCCAGTCCATCACCGAACAGGACAAGGTCGGCGGCCAGGTCTCCAAGGTCATCGATTACGAGTACGGCGGCGGCATCGCCTGGCACCGCAACGACTCCGAGTTCACCGACGCCAAGACCCGCACCTGGGACCAGTTCCGCGGCTACGCCACCGTCACCACGCGTACGGGTAACGGCAACGCGTCCGAGGCCCCGCGCACCAAGAGCGTGGTGACGTATCTGCGCGGTATGGACGGCGACGTCCTGGCCAACGGCACCAAGCGCACCGTCAACATCCCCGATGCGCAGGGCGGGACGATCAAGGACGAGGAGGTCCTGTCCGGCTTCGTCCGCCAGAGCCAGACCTACGACCGCGACGGTGGAACCGTCATCTCGGACGAGGTCACCACTCCGTGGATAGGCCCGGTCACCGCGACCCGCAACCAGTCGGCGGGGATGCCGCCGATCACGGCCCGCGCGGTCAACACGGCGAAGGTCACCAGCCGCTCGAAGCTCGCCAACGGCAACTGGCGCACCGCCGAGCGCTCGTCCACGTATGACACCACGCTCGTCACCCGGCCTCTTCAGGTCGACGACAACAGCGACACCTCCCGCACGGACCAGCGGCTGTGCACCACCTTCGAGTACCCCACGGGACCGGGCGGCGCGGTGACGGAGCTCGCCTCCCGCACCCTGGTTCTGTCCGGTGTCTGTGGCCAGACGCCGACCGCGGCGAACACCGTGGGTGACACCCGCTCGTACTTCGACGGTCTGCCGTACGGCCAGGTCGGAGCGACGGCCGACGGCACGGGCACGGAGGTCCTGGAGAAGTACGACGGCACCGGCAAGCCGGTCTACCGTCTCAACTCCACCTCCACCTACGACGCCTATGGCCGCGTCACCAGCAACACCAACAAGGTCCGCACCGACGCCACCCACCCGGGCGGCGCCGTCACCACGACCGAGTACTCCCCGGCCACCGGCGTACTTCCGGACACCATCACCCACACCAACCCGCTGGGCTGGAAGTCGACGACGACCCTCGACATCGGCCGCTCACAGCCGCTGAAGAGCACAGACGAGAACAGCCACGTCGCCGAACGCACCTATGACGCGCTCGGGCGG
Organism: Streptomyces sp. NPDC006450; assembly: GCF_040612195.1. Lineage (NCBI taxonomy): Bacteria > Bacillati > Actinomycetota > Actinomycetes > Kitasatosporales > Streptomycetaceae > Streptomyces > Streptomyces sp. NPDC006450. Next base: position 4,418 of record NZ_JBEXPT010000110.1, read on the forward strand.
GTCGTGTCCATCTGGCAGCCCGGTCAGAACTCCACGACGGACCTGCCGGTCCGCAAGTTCTCGTACACGATGAACGGCACGAACGCGCCGTCCGCCGTTCTGAGCCAGGCGCTCATGAACGACAACACCTACACGTCCTCGTACTCGATCTACGACGGCCTCGGCCGCGTCCGCCAGACCCAGGCCACGCCCCCGTCAGGTGTGGCCGGCCGGATGATCACGGACGCGCTGTTCGATTCCCACGGGCGACAGGTCAAGACCAGCTCGGCCTACTACACGGACCAGGGCGCACCGTCCGCGGCAGTGTTCCTGCCCAACGGCGGGGTCCAGCCCGACAGCAAGATCCCGTCCCAGACCGTCCAGGTCTTCGACGGCCTCGGCCGCGTCACCGACACCATCACCCAGTCCTTCGGCGTGGAGCAGTCCCGCTCCAAGACCGAGTACCCGGGCGTTGACGAGACCCGTCAGATCCCGCCGGCCGGCGGATTCGCCACAGCCACCGTCGCCAACGGGACGACCACTCTTCTCCGTCAGTACAAGTCGAACACGCCGACCGGCGCGTACGACCAGACGACGTACGTGTCCAACAGTCAGGGCAAGGAACTGTCGCGGAAGGACTCCGCCGGCAACGAGTGGACGTTCACCTACGACCTCCTCGGCCGCGTGGTGAAGGCAAGCGACCCCGACTCGGGCATCAGCACGACCGTCTACGACGACAGCAAGAACCTGATCACCGCGACGGACGCGCGTCTCAAGAGCGCCACCTCGGTGGCTGACATTCTCGGTCGGACCATCGCGACGTACGAGGGCACGGCCGTCGACCCGGCCAAGCAGGTCGGCTCGTTCACCTACGACGCCAAGAAGCTCGGCAAGCCCGACACCACCACCCGCTACGTGGGCGGCAAGACCGGGAGCGCCTACGTCTCGGAGATCACCGGTTACGACGGCGGCTACCGCCCCCTCGGCACCAAGGTCACCATCCCGGCAGCGGAGAAGGAGCTCGCCGGTACCTACGAGACCACCAGCACATACGACGCCTACGGGCAGGTGAAGACCACCACTCTCCCCGGCATCCCCAAGGCCGGCCTCGGCGTCGAGACGATGACGGTCGGTGTCGATGTAGCGGGCAACACCACCTCCCTCAGTGGCAAGATCGGTCTCGCCAGGACGCCGTACCTCGTGGACATGCGCTACGACCCCTACGGCCGGGCCATCCGCACCACGGTCGGTGACACCGGCATGCAGGTCGTCTCCACGGTGGACTACGACGCCGGCAGCGGCCGAGCCGTGCGTACCACACTCGACAAGCAGACAGCCGCGAGCGCGAGCGTCGATGTCCTGGACTACACCTACAACAAGGTCGGGCAGCTGACCTCGATCGGTGACACCCAGGACGGTGCGGGCCGTGACCTGCAGTGCTTCACTCACGACTACCTCGGGCGCCTGACCCAGGCCTGGACCGACACCGGCACCCAGACCACGGCCCCCGCACCCAGCGTCCGCGGCATCGGCGGCTGCACCAACGCCACCGGCCCGGCGGTCGACGGCACGGGCAAGCCCAGTGTCGGTGGTCCTGCTCCGTACTGGCAGCAGTACGAGTACGACGCGATCGGCAACCGCAAGAAGCTGGTGAAGAAGGACGTCACCGGTAACGCGGCCAAGGACCTCACGATCACCCAGACGTTCGGCACCGGGCCCAACGTCCCGTCCTCCGCCCCGCAGACGGGCGGCGGCACCGGTGGCCCGCACGCGCTGATGACCTCGACCGAAACCGGCCCCTCCGGAACCAAGGTCACCTCCTACACCTACGACCAGTCCGGCAACACTGCGTCCATCACCAACACCGCCGGCACCAAGGCGCTGACCTGGAACGGCCAGGGCAAGCTCGACAAGATCATCGGCACCGGCGAGAGCGCCGGCACCAGCTACCTCTACGACACAACGGGCAAGCAGCTCATCCGCCGCGACCCCACCAGCACCACGCTCAACCTCGGCGGGGACCAGCTCACCCTGGACACCGCCAGCGGCAAGGTCTCCAACGTCCGCACCTACCCCGCCCCTGGTGGTCTGTCGATCACCCGCACCACCAGCACCCTGGGCGGCTCCACGCTCACGTACCAGAGCTCGGACCACCATGGGACCGGCGGGGTCCAGTTCAAGGCCTCCGACCTCAGCCACGTGCGGCGCGCCTCCGACCCGTTCGGCAACGAGCGCGGCACCCAGCCCGCACCCGGGGCCTGGGCCGGAGACAGAGGATTCGTCGGCGGTACCAAGGAGAAGGCGACCGGCTTCACCCTCCTGGGCGCCCGCGAATACGACCCGGCCACCGGTCGGTTCCTGAGTCCCGACCCCATCATCGACGCGGGCGACCCACAGCAGTGGAACGCCTACGCCTACTCCAACAACAGCCCGATCAACGCATCGGACCCCAGTGGCCTGGCAGCGACCATTCGCTGTGAAGGCAATTGCGGTAGCGACTGGGAGTACACGGAGAGCCACTCGATCAACCTTTGGGGTGGCGACGACGGGGAATCGCAGGCCGAGAGGGCCCTGGAGCAGGCGAACAACAACGTCTCCAAGGCCAAGAAGAAGCGCGACAAGCTGATCGACGAAGTCGTCGACATGGTCGGCGACCTGATCGGATTCAACGACGCCCGGGACTGCTTCACCAAGGGCGACGTGATGGCCTGCATCAACACGGCCCTGAACTTCGTCCCCTGGGGCAAGCTCGTCAAGGCTGTCAAGATCGGCATCAAGGCCTTCAAGGTCTACAAGGAAATAAACAAGGCCTACGACGCCATCCACGAAGCCGAACGCGGAGCCTCAAAGGCCGCCGAAGCCGTCACCTCGGTCAAGAAGGCGGCCAAGGAAGCCCGCGACGCCGAGGCGAAGGCAGCCCAATCGGCATCGGAGAAAGCCAGTAAGGAATCGGCCGGCGACGGTGCGGGAACCGACGCCAAAGCAGTAGCGGACGAAGCCGACGCCGCGAAGAACAGCGGCGGCGGCGACGCCCCTTCGGGCCCGACGAAGTGCAACAGCTTCCCCGCCGGTACCCAGGTGCAGATGGCGGACGGCTCCGCGAAGTCCATCGAGGACGTCAAGGACGGAGACGTGGTCACGGCCACCGACCCGCAGACCGGCGAGACCCGACCCGAAACCGTCACCACGACCATCACCACCCCCGACGACAAGGACTTCACCGACCTCACCCTCACCGACGAGGCGAGCCCCCGCGGCCCGCCCGCGAAGATCACCTCCACCTACCACCACCCCTACTGGAGCGAAACCCGCCACCAGTGGATCGACGCCGGTGAACTCACCGCGGGCGAGCTCCTCAGGCAGCCCAACGGCAGCACGCTCACCGTTCAGGGCGTTCGCAACTACCGGCACGCGGTGCCGACCCACAACCTCACCGTCGACGATCTGCACACGTACTACGTGCTGGCTGCATCTCAGCCGGTCCTGGTCCACAACTGCAATACGCTCTACTCGGAGATCGAGGGGCCCCGCGGGGCCCAGCGGAAGGGCGTCGCGTACGCCGAGGTCTCCCCGCAGGTTCTCGCCGACGCGAAGGCCGGAAAGATCGGCTCGGACGTCGGCGGCGAAAGGCCCGCCGGGTGGAAGAAGGGCAAGGAGGACTCGCGAGGTCACCTGATCGGCAAGCAGTTCGGTGGCAGCGGCCTGGACCAGCGCAACGTCGTGGTTCAAGGCGCCAAGCAGAACAGCGGCGAGATCAATAGGGCCGAGGGTGAAATCGCCAAACACGTCGAGAGAACCGGAAACACGGTGATCATGAGTGTGACTCCCATTTACGGTAGGGCGAAAGAACGTCCGACGCATGTCATCATCGAGGCAGTCGACGACTTCGGCTGGTCGTTCTACAAGGAGATCGCCAATTTCTGAGGACGGCACCGTGAACGCACTGGAATCCCTGCTCCGGATCTGCCCGCCGCCGGAAGGGCCCGACCTCGGACCCCGCGGCCGCCCGGCCGCGAACGCCGGAGACGGTCCTGCCGTACCGCCGAGCCACGCAGAGCTGGTGAAGCGGTACGGGGCCGGATGCTTCGACGACTTCCTGTGGATCTATGAAGAGGAATGTCCGAACGAGTACCTCGACATCGGTCAGCAGACGAGGGAGGCGTACGACATCCTCTCGCAGGCGGACATCCCGGAGATCCGTTCTATGCTGAACGAGTTCGGTGCGGTCCCGGAGGAATTGATCCAATGGGGCCGCACGGACAATGCCGATTCGCTCTTCTGGATCCCCTCGGGTGCTCCGGAGGACTGGCCCACGCTCATCGTCTCGGCAGGACAGTTGGACTTTCTTCTGGTCCGTTCGACCTCTCCGGGAGTCGTGCTGGGTCTCCTGGAACGTTCCATCCGCTGTTCGTTCGTTCCCGCTGAGTTCTTCGACACCGCTCCCACGTTCGAGAGGTGGCGGGAAGAGCTGACGCAGGAAGACTGACGGAGATACGGGAGGGCCCGGCGCACACTGTGCGCCGGGCCCTCCTCGTGTCACGGGAAGTGATGTCAGCACTCGACGACGTGGGTGTCAGCACTCGACGACGTCGACCGCCGGCCCGCCGGAGCCTGCGGGCGGGCCGGGCCGGAACCGCGGGAATCCCCGCCCGCCGTCCGCCGTTATCGGTAGACCACAAGGAGGGAATCCATGTTCTCGTACCGCCGCACGCCCGAGCTCCCCACCCGCGAGGAAGCCCTGACCGGCCGCGCGGAGCCGCTCTTCGGGCTGCCCGCCGTGCACACCGTGCTCGGCAACCCCCTCGCGGGCCCGTACCCCGCCCACCTCCAGGTCGCCGACTTCGGCCTCGGCTGTTTCTGGGGCGCCGAGCGCAAGTTCTGGCAGACCCCGGGGGTGTGGACCACCCTGGCCGGCTACCAGGGCGGCTTCACCGAGAACCCGACCTACGAAGAGGTCTGCTCGGGCGGCACCGGCCACACCGAGGTGGTCCGGGTCGTCTTCGACCCCTCCCTGGTCTCCTACGAAGCCCTGCTGAAGCTCTTCTGGGAGTCCCACGACCCCACCCAGGGCTTCCGCCAGGGCAACGACGTCGGCACGCAGTACCGCTCGGCGGTCTACACCCACTCCCCCGCCGACCAGGCCGCCGCCGAAGCCTCCCGCGAGGCCTACCAGCGCGTCCTGACCGCCTCCGGCTACGGCCAGATCACCACGGCCGTCCTCCCGGCGGCGGAGCGCCCCTTCTGGCCGGCGGAGGCCCACCACCAGCAGTACCTGGACAAGAACCCCGGCGGCTACTGCGGCATCGGCGGCACGGGCGTCTCCTGCCCGATCGGCGTGGCCCGCGCCGACGGCTGACCGGCTGACCGGCTGACGGACGAGGCCCCGGCCCCCGCACCGCGCGGGGGGCCGGGGCCCTGTCCGTGCTCCGGAGCGACCGGCTCAGAGAACCGTCACCCGTGCCAGCGCCCACGACGTGTGGTCGAAGGACGACTTCGCGTTGGCGTCCTCCACCACCAGGTGGAGCAGCCGTATCCCCCGTACGTCGACGTCGAGCGCCGTCGGGCCCGAGGCGCCGGTCAGCAGGCCCGTCGTGGCCAGCGTGCGCCCGTCGCCGCGCACGATCGCGCGGGTGCCTCCGGCGGACGACTGCTTCGTCGAGAAGTCGTCGATGCCGACCAAGGCGGTGAAGCGGTTCCCGCGGCCGCCCAGGTGGTAGACGACCTCCGACGGGGCGTGCACGCCGAGGCCCTTCGCGTAGCTGACCCCGCCGAAGGCGATCGGGGTGCCGTCGCCGGCCGCCTGCTTGCCGTTGGAGCGGTCGATCTCGACCGGGCCCCAGCCGTTGGCCGCGGAGACCCAGGGGAGGTCGCTGAGGTAGCTGTCCCGCGTGGGCGGGGCGGGCAGCGGGGCGTAGCGGGCGGGCGCGGTGAAGCCCAGCCCGGACGAGGTGGTGGCCTGTGCCAGGAGCAGCGCGGGCGCCGCCGCCGCGGGCGCGGTCACCCGCCACGTGGTGGTCAGGGCCTCGCCGGGGGCGAGGGAGGCAGCGGTGGCCGGGCCCGCCGGGGCCGCCGTCCAGCCCGCGGGGAGCGGGAGGGTGACCCGGACGTCCGGCCAAGGGCGGCCCGTACCGTTCGAGACGGTCGTGGTGACCGTGGCCGCCGAAGCGTCCGCGGCCGCCGCGAGACCCCACGGGCGGCGGACGTAGGTGTCCGCCCAGGAGGAGCGGAGCAGGGCGGTGAGGGAGGCCACCACCGCCGGGTTCGCCGCGGCCACGTCGTACTTCTCGGCGAGGTCCGCCGACAGGTCGTAGAGCTCGAACTGCCACTGCGCGTCCGGTACGGTCCGGTCCCGCGCCGGGGCGAACCGTACGGCCTTCCACCGGTCCTTGCGGATGGCCTCCGCGACCTGCTTCGCCCGGCCTCCGTCCTGGGTGTTGGCCCGGCTGGTGACGCCCTGCTCGTCCCGGTACCAGTACAGGTGGTCTTGGACCGGGGCGAGCGCGGGGGAGCCGTTCAGGACGGGGGCCGCCGAGAGCCCGTCGATGTCGGAGGGGGCCGGGGCGCCGCCCGCCAGGTCGGCGAGGGTGGGCAGGAGGTCGTAGAGCGGGGTGGGGCGGGCGCTGGTGGTGCCGGGGGCGATCCGGCCCGGGGACCAGGCGACGAGGGGGACGCGGACGCCGCCCTCGTACAGGTTGCGCTTGTACCCGCGCAGCGGGCCGTTGGCGTCGAAGAGGTCCGGGTTGACCCCGCCCTCCTCGTGCGGGCCGTTGTCGGAGGCCACCAGGACGACCGTGCGCTCCGCGAGACCCCGCGCCTTCAGCCGGTCGACGACGGCGCCGACCTGCGCGTCGAGGAGGCTGATCTGCGCCGCGTGCGACTTGTTCGCCTGCGTCCAGGACCGGGAGGCGTACGCGCTCGCGTCGGGGATCTCGCTCGGGGCGTGCGGGAGGTTCGGGGTGAGGAAGAGCAGGAAGGGGGCGGGTCCGGCGGCGTGGGCGTCGATGAAGCCGAGGGCGCGCGCGGCGATCGCGTCGGGTGCGAAGGTGCCCGTCGGGACGGTCTCCTTGGCGTTTCCGTTCCAGAGGTACGCCGGGTAGTACTGGTGGGCGTGGCTGTGGTCGATGTACCCGTAGAACTCCTCGAAGCCGCGCGCGGACGGGTGGCTCGGCTGGTCCCCGGCCTCCGGCCCGAAGCCCCACTTGCCGAAGAGGCCCGTCCGGTAGCCGCGTGCCCGGAGCACCTCCGCGAAGGTGGTGTCTCCGGCGCCGAGGCTGCCCTGGCCGCCGCTGGAGGGGTTGGCCCGGACGGCGGCGTGGCCGGTGTGCAGGCCGGTCAGCAGCGCGGCGCGGGAGGGCGCGCAGACGGCGGCCGCGGAGTAGGCGTCGGTGAACCGGAGCCCCTCGGCGGCGAGTTGGTCGATGCGCGGGGTGGTGATCAGCTTCTGGCCGTACGCGCCCAGGTCGCCGTAGCCCAGATCGTCGGCCAGGATCACCACGAGGTTCGGCGGGCCCTCCGCCCCGGCGGCGGCCGCCCGCGCGGGCTGGACGGCCTGCGGGAGGGCCGCGAGGCCTACGGCGGCGGCCGCGGAACCCGCGAGGAAGTGGCGGCGGCTGGGCATCTCGAACTCCCCTGTGGCTGAAGGCTGATGGGAAGATCGTCCGCGCAGACGGCCGCCGAGACCATGCACGGGGCATGAAGAACGTGTGACGGCCCCCGGTGCGGGCTCTCAGAGCGCGCACCGGGGGCCGGACCGGGTACCGAGCCGGGGGTGCCCAGCTGGGGTGCCCAGCCGCGGGTGCCCAGCTGGGGTGCCCAGCTGGGGTGCCCAGCCGCGGGTGCCCAGCCGCGGGTGCCCAGCTGGGCCCGCCGGGAGCGGGCTGTCCGTCAGATGGTCGAGGTGTCGATGACGAAGCGGTAGCGGACGTCGCCCGACTGCACGCGCTCGTAGGCCTCGTTGACCTCATCGGCGCGGATCAGCTCGATGTCCGCGCCGAGCCCGTGCTCCGCGCAGAAGTCGAGCATCTCCTGCGTCTCGGCAATCCCGCCGATCATCGATCCGGCCAGGGTCTTGCGGCCGCCGATGACGGAGAACAGGTTCAGCGAGACCGGCTCCTCCGGGGCGCCGACGTTCACCAGGGCACCGCCCACCTTGAGCAGGCCCAGGTAGGCGTCGAAGCCGAGGGGTGCGGAGACGGTGGACACGATCAGGTCGAAGCGGCCGGCCAGCTGCTCGAAGGTGGTCTCGTCGCTCGTCGCGTAGAAGTGGTCGGCACCCAGCTTCAGGCCGTCCTCCTGCTTGCGCAGGGTCTGCGAGAGGACGGTGACCTCCGCGCCGAGCGCGTGGGCGATCTTGACACCCATGTGGCCGAGGCCGCCGAGGCCGACGATCGCGACCTGCTTGCCGGGGCCCGCTCCCCAGTGCTTCAGCGGGGAGTAGAGGGTGATGCCGGCGCACAGCAGCGGGGCGGCGATGTCGAGGGCGAGGCCCTCGGGGATGCGGACGGTGTAGTTCTCGTCGACGACGACGTGCGTGGAGTAGCCGCCGTAGGTCGGCTCGCCGTTCTTGTCGAGGGCGTTGTACGTGCCGGTCATGCCCTTGGCGCAGTACTGCTCCTGCCCGGCGAGGCACTGCTCGCACTCGCGGCAGGAGTCGACGAAGCAGCCGACGCCCACGCGGTCACCGACCGCGAACTTGGTGACGCCGGAACCGACTTCCGCGACGACACCGGCGATCTCGTGGCCCGGGACCATGGGGTAGATGCCCTCGCCCCAGCCGTCGGTGACCTGGTGGATGTCGGAGTGGCAGATGCCGGCGAACTTGATGTCGATGAGGACGTCGTGCGCGCCGACCGGACGGCGCGGGACGGTGATGCGCTCCAGCGGGGCCTTGGGCGCGGGAGCGGCGTAGGCGGCGACCTGGGTGACGGACACGGTGAGGCTCCTCGGAAGACTGTGGTGCGGACGTGCGGTGCGACGGTGCGGTGCGGACCTGCGGGGCTGGCCGGATGGACGAGCCCGCCGTGCGGGACCGCGGTACGCGGTCGCTGTGTGCTCCCAGCCTGCACTCCCCCGCCCCGGACACCCATCCCCCTGCCCTGCCTAGGTCTGCCAGACCTACCCTTGGCGGGGTCAGGCTGACGCCCCCGGCCCGCGCCCCCGCACGGGGATACTGGGGTAATGGACCAGCTTGATCAGCGAGCCGAGCTCGGCGAGTTCCTGCGCTCCCGGCGCGCCCGGCTGCGCCCCGAGGACGTGGGCCTGCCCGATTACGGGCGCCACCGCCGGGTCCCCGGCCTGCGCCGCGAGGAGCTGGCGCAGCTGGCCGGGGTGTCGGTCGCGTACTACACGCGGCTGGAGCAGGGCCACGGCCAGAACGTGTCGGCGGAGATCCTCGACGCCATCGCGCGGGCCCTGCGCCTGGACGGCACGGAGCGCGCGCACCTGAGCCACCTGGCCGGTCCCAAGCCCCGCAAGCGCCGCCAGGCCCCGCGCCCCCAGCAGGTCCGGCCGCAGCTGCGGACGCTGCTGGACGCGATGGACGGCGTGCCGGCGTACCTGGTCGGCCGGCGCCAGGACGTCATAGGCTGGAACCGGCTGGCGGCGGCGGTCTTCGGCGACTTCGGGAAGCTCCCGGCGCAGGAGCGCAACCTGGTGCGGCTGGTGTTCCTGGACCCGGCGACGGCGGAGCTGTACGCGGAGTGGGAGTGCCGGGCGTGCGAGGTCGTGAGCAATCTGCGCGTGTACGCCGGGCAGTTCCCGGACGACGAGCGGCTGTCCGCGCTGGTCGGTGAACTGTCCGTCAAGAACGAGGAGTTCCGCCGGCTGTGGGCGGCCCACACGGTGGCGGACAACAAGACGCACGGCGTCAAGCGACTGCGCCACCCGCTGGTCGGCGAGCTCCAGCTCTCCTTCGAGACCCTGGCCCTCCCGGACGACCCGGCGCAGTTCCTGGTCACCTACCACGCCGCCCCGGGCTCCCCCTCGGCCGACGCCCTCAGCCTCCTCGCCTCCTGGTCCGCGTCCCCCGCCGCACCCGCCCCCGACCCGGACCCGGATCTCGACCGGGATCTCGACCGGGACCGGGAGCACGCCCCGGGCCCCGTCGAGTAGTCCGCTTCGCAGGCCCCCCGGCCCCGACCCGCCCCCGGGCCCCAGCCCCCCGGCCCCCGGCCCCCGGCTAGAGGTTCAGCTGGAAGTACCCGACCCCTCGCTCGCGCCGGTAGCCCAGGGCCGCGTTGACCGCGAGCATCGGGGTGTTGTCGTCCGCCACCGAGGTGGCGATGGTGCGCAGGTCCGGGTGGCGGGTCGCCTCCTCCGCGAGCATGCGGAGCTTGACCGCGCGGCCGAGGCCGTGACCCCGGTGGGCGGGGACCACCACGGTGTCGTACTGGAGCGCGCGCGGGCCCGCCGGGTCGGGAAGGACCAGTTCCGTGTAGGCCGCCACCTCGCCGTCCGGGGTGACGGCGGCGACCGTGGTCAGTGCGCCTCCCCGGTCCAGGATCTTGCGGTGGGCCGCGTGCAGGCGCTCCGCCGTCCAGGTCTGGATCTGCTGGTCCAGCTCCCCCATCGGCGCGTCCTCCATGGACCCGTGGGCGACGGCCACGGCCCGGGCCCACTCGTCGGGCACCAGACCGGGCCAGCAGTGCAGCTCGTAGCCAGGCGGAGTGGGCGCGGCCCCTGCCTGGGCGGCCTCCGCGGCCTTCGCCCCCTGCACCCACCGCGCCTCCCGCACGTCCTGTACGTACCAGGCCATCGACAGGACGTTCTCGAAGCCCACGGACTCGGCGAACGCCTGCCCCGGACCTCCCAGGTCCACCTCCGCCGCCACCGAGGTCCGGCCGTCCGCGAGCAGCTCCTCGCGGACCCGCGCCCACAGGGCCGCTCCCACACCGCGCCGCCGCGCGTCGGGCCGTACGGTCAGCTCGTCCAGGAACGCCGTGTGGTCGTTGGCGCCGTCGGTGAAGAGGACCAGGGAGGCGACGGCGTCGTCCGTCGCCCAGTGCACCGAGCGTCCCCGCGCCGAGGGCACCCGCAGCGCTCCGGCCACCTCCGTCCGGGAGGGCGGCGGAGTCCCCGGCAGGTCCGCCGTCCGGGCCGCGGCCAGGACGGCCCACCAGTGATCGATTTCGGTGTCGGTCGGGGGTACGGAGAGTTGGTTGATCATCATGCTCCGGACCCTAGACCGGACCGCGGCCGCCCGCTCAAGCGATTTCCGCCCGGGCGTTTCCACCCTGGCGTCTTCCCCCCGGGCGTTTCGCGCTCAGGCGTTCTCGGTGACGGTCACCTTCCCCCGGCGGATCGTCGCCACCCGCGGGGCCCGCTTCGCGAGCGCGCTGTCGTGGGTGACCATGACGAAGGTCAGGCCGTGTTCCTTCCACAGCCCTTCGAGCAGTTCCATGACCTCGTCGCGCATGGACTCGTCGAGGTTGCCGGTCGGCTCGTCGGCCAGCAGCACCTTCGGCCGCTTCACCAGCGCCCGCGCGATGGCCACGCGCTGCTGCTGGCCGCCGGACATCTCGCCGGGGAGGTGGCCCATCCGCTCGCCGAGGCCCACGGAGTCCAGCGCCTCGGCGGCCCGGTCGCGCCGCTCGCGGGCCTTCAGCCCGAGCGGGACGAGGGCCGTCTCGACGTTCTCCTGGGCGGTGAGCGTCGGGATCAGGTTGAAGGACTGGAACACGAAGCCGATGCTCTCCGCGCGGACCCGGGTGAGGCGGGATTCGGAGACGGTGGCGAGGTCGAGTCCGTCGAGGACGATCTGTCCCGCCGTCGGGCGGTCCAGGGCGCCGAGCATCTGCAGTAGGGTGGACTTGCCGCCGCCGGTGGGTCCCTGGATGACGAGCCGGCCGCCGTCCTCGATGGTCAGGTCCACGCCGGCGAGCGCGTCGATGGTTTCCTTGCCGCGCTGGTAGCGCTTGGTGACACCGGTGAGTTGGTACATCTCTGGTTGGTTCCCTCGGGTTGCGGGGCGGTGGGACGGGCGGGCACGCGGGCGCACGACGCGCACGTACAGGCGCAGATGCAGGCGCAGATGCAGGGGCGGACGTAGGGGCGGACGCAGCTACAGACGCGCCTACGGCCGTACGGACCTGCGGGCGCGGGCTATTCGACGCGGCGCAGTGCGTCCGCCGGCCTCAGCCGGGAAGCACGCCAGCCGCCGAAGCCGCCTGCGATCAGTCCGCCCGCGACGGCGAGCGCGACGGCCAGGCCGATGGTGGAGAGCGAGACGGGCGCGGTGAGCGCGATGTCGAGGGCCTTGCCGGCGCCCTGCTGAGCGGAGCGCATCATCCCGCCGCCGCCCCCGCCCGGGCCCTGGAGCCGGCCGGCGCCGCCCGCGAGCTGCGCGGTCAGCTGCGGGCTGATCGCGGTGACGGCGTACGCGGCTCCGAGCCCGAGGCCGATGCCGAGGGCACCGCCGATGAGGCCGTTGACCAGGGCCTCGCCGGCGACCTGGCCGGTGACGCGGCCGCTCTTCCAGCCGAGCGCCTTGAGCGTGCCGAACTCGCGGACGCGCCGGGACACGGCCGAGGAGGTCAGCAGACCGGCGACGAGGAAGGCGGCCAGGAGGACCGCGTAGGAGAGCCACGTGCCGACGGTGGAGGCGAGCGAGGCGGCGGTGGAGAGCGAGCCGGAGACGGTGTCGGCGAGGTCGGCCGACGTGGTGACGGTGGTGTCCGGGACGTTCTTCTGGATGGCCTGCTTGACGGAGCCGATGGCCTGGGAGTCCTCGGCCTGGACGTAGACCGTGGTGATCTTGCCGGGGGTCGCGGCGAGGGTCTGGGCCTGCTTGAGCGGGACGTACACGTCGGCGGCCGCGTCCCCGCTGTCGGCGGTGGCGATGCCGATCACCTTGAACGTGGTGTTCTTGATGGTGATCCCGGAGCCCGGCGCGAGCTTGTTCTTGGTGGCGTAGGCGCTGTCGACGACGGCGACGGCCGCGTCGGTCTCGCCGGCCGCGAAGGTGCGGCCCGAGGTGATCTCGGAGGTGGTGAGCGGGCCCAGCTCGGGCCGGGTGACGTCCGCGCCGTAGACGGAGAAGGAGTTGACGTCGAAGTCGGCGCCGCCGCCCTCGACCGTACCCCCCGTACCGCCCGTACCGCCGCCGGTGGCGCCCGGCCCGGGGGCCGTGCCGGTGCCCGCTTCGCCCTCCGCACGCTTGAACTCGCCGCGCTTGAACTGCCCGTTGACCTTCATCACCTGGAGGCTGAGGCCGCCGACGGCCTGCGCGACTCCGGTCTGGCCGGACACCTTGTCCACGGTCGCCGCGTCGAGGGTCTCGAAGCCCTGGGGCATCACGAGGTCGCTGCTCTGCTCGGCCCCGGCGTTCGCGTCGCCCTCGCCCTTCGCGTCGAACCTGAACCGGGGCCGGGCCGCTGTCTCCCCCTCGGCCGGCGGGGTCTGGGCCTTGGTGACGGTCATGTCGGTGCCGAGGCCGTAGAGCGACTGGAGGACCCGGCCCTGGGCCTGCGCCATGCCCGCCGAGACGGAGGTGACGACGATGACGAGGGCGATGCCCAGGGCGAGTCCGGAGGCGACGACGAGCGCCGCCTTCCTGCGGCGGCGCAGCTCGCGCCGGAGGTAGGTGAAGAACATGCGGCAGAACGTAGGCAGCACCCGTGACGGCCGGATAAGCCGTCCATAAGAGCCTGATGAGAACGCGAACTCACAGGTCACACACAGACGGACGCACGGCTGGCACCCCACACGGGGACGGCGCCACGAACGGACGTCGACACGAACGGAGGGCGCCACGAACGGACGGCGCCACGCACAGACGGACGGCGGGGAGCCCCCTGGCCGGGGCTCCCCGCCGTCCGTCGCGGGGTTCAGCTGTCGTACCGGCGCGTCAGACGGCCGAGCCCGCCTTCCAGTCCGCCCAGCTCATGTTCCAGCCGTTGAGGCCGTTGTCCGGCTTGATGGTCTTGTCCGGGGAGTTGACGACCGTGACGACGTCTCCGATGAGGGAGTTGTCGTAGAACCAGGCCGCGGGCTGGCTCGGGTCGTTCGCGCCCTTGGCGTCGTTCAGGCCGACACAGCCGTGGCTGGTGTTGGCGCTGCCGAAGACCGAGTCCGGTCCCCAGTAGTTGCCGTGGACGAAGGTGCCCGAGGTCGACAGGCGCATCGCGTGCGGGACGTCCTTGATGTCGTACTCGCCCTTGCCGTCGTCGTCCGTGAAGCCGACGGTGGCGCCGTTCATCCGGGTCTCCTTGAACTTCTCGGAGATCACCATCTGACCGTTGTAGGTCGGGTTCTCCGGGGAGCCCGCCGAGATCGGGATGGTCTTGAGGACCGCGCCGTCCCGGGTGACCGTCATCTTCTTCGACTTCGCGTCGACCGTGGAGACCTGGCTCCGGCCGATCTTGAAGGTGACGGTCTTGCTCTGCACGCCCTGGATGCCCGGGCCGCCCTGGACCCCGTCCAGCGCCAGCTTCAGGGTGACGGTGGAACCGGCCTGCCAGTACTTCTCCGGGCGGAAGTCCAGCCGCTGCGTGCTGAACCAGTGGCCGACGACCTCCTGGCCGCTGCTGGAGGTGACGGTGATACCCGCCTGGACGGCCTTCTTGTCCTTGATCTGCTTGTCGAAGGTGATGGAGACCGGCATGCCCACGCCGACGGTCTGGCCCGCGTCGGGGATGAAGGAGCCCACGAAGCTGTTCTGCGGGGAGACGGTGGTGAAGGAGGCGTTCTCGTGCGCCTCGCGGCCCGCCTCGTCCTTCGCGGTCGCCGACAGCGCGTACTTGGTGGAGCGCTTCAGCGCGCCGTCCGGCTTCCAGCTCTTGCCGTCGGCGGCTATCTTGCCCGGAACCGCCGTGCCCTCGGAGCTCTTCAGCTCGACCTTGGTGAGCGTGCCCTCACTGACGGCCACGTTGGCCGAGTCGTTCAGGCCGACGTTGGTGGCGCCGTCCTTGGGCGTGATGGCTATCTTGGCCTTCGAGGCGTCCTTGGCCGCAGCCGCGTCCACGTCCGCCTGGGACTTGGCCGATGCCTCCCCGCTGGCCTTCGGCGTCTTCCCGCCGCCGTCGTCGCCGCCGCATCCCGCGAGCACCAGTACGCCGCCGAGTACGGCGGATATGGCCACCAGGGACCTTCTCCGCCGCTTGCTGTCCGTCCTCACACGCCACTCCATCGTTGCCGGAACCCCGAACTCCCCGGGCAGGGGGCATGACCCCCTGCCTCGTCCTGACAACGCATTACACCCCGAGGTGCTGCCACATTCCGTTCGAATGTGGTCAACCCCACCGTCAGGCGTTGTCAGTTTCTTCGTCGAGCTCCCCATCTTCCTCGTCGAGGTCCCACTCCATGGACTCGGGGTCGTATTCCACGGGCTCGCTGCTCCAGGAGGCCTGCGCGAGCTCGACGCCGGGGATCTCCGCGACCAGGTCAGTGGGGTCCACCAGGTAGGCCAGGGCCTCCGACTCGTCCTCCCGGACGGCCGCCTCGGCGTGGCCGCGCTCCTCGTCCGGCATGAACTCGTCGGCCTTGATGTGGGCGAGGGCGGCTCCGGTGAGCGCGTCGACGTCCGGTACTTCAAGTACCAAATCCACCCGAAGGCGTACATATCGTGAGGTCTCAGAAGGGTTCATACGACGGAGAGTAATCCCGCGGCAGCCCCGACTTTCCCACGACCCGCCCCTTTCCGTAGCATCACCGCACGGGGCCAATTCGCTGCTGCCACAAGGGGGATCGCACCGTGTCCGCACGCCGATCAACACTCACCGCTCTCGGAGCGACCACCCTCCTCGCCGCCCTGTGGTTCGTCCCCTCGGCGGGCGCCACCGCGCCCGGGCACGCGAAGGCCGCCTCCGGCGCGCCCGCCGCCGCGAACACCCGGGTCCAGGCCGCCTCCGCGACGGAACCCACCCTTGAGCTCGCCGACACGGGCGGCGTGGACACCACGCCCTACCTGCTCGGCGGCACGCTCTTCCTGGGCGCCGGGGCCGGCTTCGTGGCCTTCTCCGTACGCCGCTCGCGCACGGCGTAACGGCCTCCGGGCACGCCCACCGGACACGCCCACCGGACACGCGAAAGGGTGCGGGCCCGGGGACATCCCCGGACCCACACCCTGAACCCCTACGGGATTGATCGCCTCAGGCGAGCGGGCCCGTGACGGCCTCGACGGCGTCCACGAGTGCACCCGAACGGACGAAGGCGTCCGCGGCCGCCAGGTCGGGCGCGAGGAAACGGTCCGGGCCGGGACCCTCCACACCCGCCGCACGCACCGCCGCGATGGCGGCCCGGCTGGCCGGCGCCGGGGTGAGCCCGTGGCGCAGCTCGATCGCGCGGGTGGCCGCGTACAGCTCGATCGCGACGATCCGGGTGAGGTTGTCGACGGCGGTACGGAGCTTGCGCGCGGCCGACCAGCCCATCGAGACGTGGTCCTCCTGCATGGCGGAGGAGGGGATCGAGTCGGCGGAGGCGGGAACCGCGAGCCGCTTCATCTCGCTCACCAGGGCGGCCTGCGTGTACTGGGCGATCATGAGCCCGGAGTCCACACCGGCGTCGTCCGCGAGGAACGGCGGCAGGCCGTGGCTGCGGTTCTTGTCCAGCAGCCGGTCGGTGCGCCGCTCGGCGATCGACCCGAGGTCCGCGGCGGCGATGGCCAGGAAGTCCAGGACGTACGCGACGGGGGCGCCGTGGAAGTTTCCGTTGGACTCCACGCGCCCGTCGGGCAGCACCACCGGGTTGTCGACGGCGGAGGCCAGCTCGCGGGAGGCGACGAGGGCGGCGTGCGCCATGGTGTCGCGGCCCGCGCCGGCCACCTGGGGGGCACAGCGCACGGAGTAGGCGTCCTGGACGCGCGGGGCGGACTCCTCCTGGAAGTGCCCGGTGAGCCCGGAGCCCTTCAGGACGGCGGCCATGTTCGCGGCGGAGGCACCCTGACCGGGGTGCGGGCGGATGGCGTGCAGCTCGGGCTGGAGCACCTTCTCCGTGCCGAGCAGCGCCTCCAGCGTCAGCGCGGCGGTGATGTCGGCGGAGGTGTACAGCTTGCCGAGGTCGGCGAGGGCCATGACCAGCATGCCGAGCATGCCGTCGGTGCCGTTGAGGAGGGCGAGGCCCTCCTTCTCGCGGAGCTCGACGGGGGCGATCCCGGCCTCGGCGAGCAGTTCCCCGGCGGGCCGCACGGTCCCGTCGGGGCCCTCCGCGTCACCCTCGCCCATCAGCGCGAGCGCGCAGTGCGAGAGCGGGGCGAGGTCTCCCGAGCACCCCAGCGAGCCGTACTCGTGCACGACGGGGGTGATCCCGGCGTTGAGCACGTCGGCCATCGTCTGCGCGACGGACGGCCGGACACCGGTGTGCCCGGAGGCGACGGTCTTCAGCCGCAGGAACATCAGCGCCCGCACGACCTCGCGCTCGACGCGCGGGCCCATGCCGGCGGCGTGCGAGCGGACGATGTTGCGCTGCAGCTGCGCGCGCAGCTCGGGGCTGATGTGCCGGGAGGCGAGCGCCCCGAACCCGGTGGACACCCCGTAGACGGGCTCCGGCTTCGCGGCGAGCGCTTCCACGATCTCGCGGGCCCGCCCGAGGGCGGCGACGGCCTCGCCGGAAAGCTCGACGCGGGCGTTGCCGCGGGCGACCGCGATCACGTCTTCGGCGGTGGTCCCGGACGTTCCCACCACGACAGTGTGCATATCCATATTCAGCAGCCTACGGACTGAATCCCTTCATGTCACCCCTTCGATGCGCCGCTCGCGCGGTGCGGCCTGGACGGGCCTTACCGGCTTCGCGCCGCTGCGCCGGACCCCCGCCCGCGGGGGGCGGGCGGGGTGCCCCCCCCAGCCCGGCCCGCGGGGGCCCGGCGGGGGGGGGGGGGCCCG
>NZ_JBEXPT010000111.1:0-21857 GCF_040612195.1 Streptomyces sp. NPDC006450
TCCGCTCGGGGCGGATGAGCCCGCAGCGCGGATGGGTCCGCGGGCGGGATGTGCCCGCCCGGCTGGGGTGGGCCCGTAGGGGCGGATGCGCACGCGAGGCCTGTCGTGGCCGCCGGGGGTTGAGCCCGGCGGAGCCCGGGGGCTCCGCCGGGGTGGTGGGGCGGGTCAGGACTTCGGGATCCAGGGTGGGGTCTGGCCCCAGGACCAGACCGGGATCTCGGCCGCGTCCACCGGGGGTGGGTTGGGGCCCGAGTAGATCAGGGCCATGCGGGTGCCCCATTCGATGTAGTACGCGAAGACCGCGCGGAACTCCGGGTCCGTGGGGAGGCCCACCTCGTCGGCCGTGTCCGTCAGGAGGTCCACCCAGCGGCGGCGCTGCTGTTCGGTGATGCCGCGGCCCAGGTGCTTGGTGGCCATGTGCTGGTGGCCGCCGTGGGCCGCGGTGTACTGCTTCGGGCCGCCGAAGACTTCCGCCAGCCAGACCGCGACGTGCTGGGGGTGCTCCGCGTCCATGCCCGCGAAGACCGGGGCCAGGATCTCGTCCCGCAGGGCGTGGGCGTAGAAGACGTCCGTGAGGCGGTTCATCGCCTCCGCGCCGCCCATCCATGCGTAGATGGTGGGTGTGGTGTCCGGTGTGGTGCTCATGACGGGGTGGAGGCCTTTCCGGGGCCGGTCACCTTGGTGACGAGGTAGTGCTGCATTTCCTCGATGGCCGTGACGTACGGGCGGATCGCGCTGAAGAACGCGGGGAAGTGCTCGCCCTTGCGGAAACCGTTCAGGTGGGCGTCGATCGAGGTCCAGCGGATGCGGAGGATGTAGCGCTCGGGCTCTTCCTCACAGCGGGCGAGTTCGTAGTCGATGCACTCCGGCGAGGCGGCCAGGGCCTCGGAGGCCCTGATGTACGCGTCTTCGAAAGCCGGCTGGTCGTCCAATGCGATCCGGTAGCGGATGTATTCGACGGTGGTGGTCATGGTGCGGGCCTCTCCCTGGGGTCGGGCGTTGATCGCCGGTGGTCCGTGCCAGGCTTGCGCGATCTTGCGGGCGCGGGGAGATCTTTCGCCGTTATGACTCGGACTTCTGGGAGTCGGCGAGGTCCGGACCCTCTGCGCGGACCTGCTGGACCCGGTCCAGGGACTCGCGCAGGTCCGTCAGCCAGGTGTCGGTGTTGCGTCCGACCAGCCGGACGCACCAGGCCAGGGCGTCGGCCCGGCTGCGGGCGACGCCGCCCGCGACCAGGGTGTCGAGGACCTGGCGCTCGGGCTGGCGCAGGCGGGTCATGACGGGGACCGCGAGGTGGGTGAAGAGGGTCCGCTCCTCGCCCGACTGGGCGGCCCAGGACACCTTGCGGCGGTAGAGCTCCTCCGCCTCCCGGGCGACCTCGACGCGCTGTTCCCGGGTGCGCTCGCGGAAGGCGGAGACCGATTCGGTCGCGGGGATCGCGCCGACGACGGTGATCTCCTCCCGGTCGACCGTGACCGAGAGGAGCGACTCGTAGACGTCCACCGGCAGCCGCTCGGCGAACCAGGAGCGGAGCTGCTCGTTCTGCTCGGATGTAATCATGTAATCAACGGTGCGTCCGGTGCTGCCTTGATCGCAAGGGGGTCCGGCCGCTGTTCGCTCTCGGCCCAGAGGGATAGGCCGGAGGGCTCAGCCCATCGAGCGGTAGCGGTGGATCAGGGAGACCGCCATGGCTCCCTCGCCCACGCCCGAGGCCACCCGCTTGACCGAGTGGGCCCGTACGTCCCCTGCCGCGAAGACCCCGGGGACGCTGGTCTCCAGCGGGTACGGGGCGCGCTCCAGGCTCCATTCCGCCGGGAGTTCACCGCCGTTGGAGATCAGGTCCGAGCCGGTGAGGACGAAACCGTACTCGTCCCGCTCGACCACCCCGGCCAGCCATCCCGTGTGCGGGCGGGCGCCGATGAAGGTGAACATGAAGCGGGCCGCGATCTCCGTGTCCTCGCCGGTCTCGGAGTTGTGGAGCGTCAGGCGTTCGAGGTGGTCCTCGCCGTGCAGGCTGACGACCGTCGTGCGCACCCGCACCTCGATGTTGGGAGTCCGCTCGATCTCGTCGATCAGGTAGCGGGACATGCTGTCGTCGAGCGAGGCCGCGCGGACCAGGATGGTGACCCGGGCGGCGTACTTGGCGAAGTGCACGGCGGCCTGGCCGGCCGAGTTGGCCCCGCCCACGATGAACACGTGCTGCGAGATGCACGCCGAACTCTCCGTGGTCGCCGCGCCGTAGTAGAGCCCGGCGCCCTCGAAGCGGTCGGCGCCGGGGGCGTCCAGGCGGTTGTACGAGACACCGGTCGCCAGGAGCACCGTCTCGGCGCTGATCTCCGTACCGTCCGCCAGGGTCAGGATCTTCGCCGGGTCGTCACGGGTCAGCGAGGTCACCTCCACCGGGTGCAGGATCTCGGCTCCGAAGCGGGAGGCCTGGATGGTGGCGCGGCGGGTCAGGTCGCCGCCGGAGAGGCCCGAGGGGAAGCCGAGGTAGTTCTCGATCAGGCTGGAGGTGCCGGCCTGGCCGCCCGGGGCGCGGGAGTCCAGCATCAGGGTGGACAGGCCCTCGGAGGCCGAGTAGACGCCGGCCGCGAGGCCCGCCGGGCCCGCGCCGACGATGACGCACTCGTAGTGCGGGCGCGAGGCGGTGGTGGCCAGCCCCAGGCGCCGGGCGAGCTGCGTGTCCGTCGGCGCGGAGAGCACCGAGCCGTCGGGGAAGCGGACCAGGGGCAGCGCGGCATCGGGCTGGGCGGCGGCGATCACGGTCAGCGCCTCTGGGTCCCGCTCGACGTTGAGGAAGCGGAAGGGCTGGCCGTTGCGGGTGAAGAAGTCCCGGACGGCGTGGGTGCCGGGGGAGACCAGGTGACCCGCGACGATGATCCCGTCGTACGCCGGGCGGTAGGTGGCGAGCCAGTCGGACAGCAGGTCGTCCAGGACCGGGAAGAGCCGCTCGTGCGGGGGGTCCCAGGGCTTGAGCAGGTAGTAGTCCAGGCGGACCCGGTTGATGGCGGTGATCGCCGCGTCCGTCTCGGCGTACGCGGTGAGGAGCACGCGGCGGGCGTCGGGGAAGCGGCTGACGGCCTCCAGCAGGAACTCGACCCCGGTGACGTCCGGCATCCGCTGGTCGACGAGGAAGAGCGCCGGGTCGTGGCCGCGCTCGTCGAGGGAGTCCAGGATCTTGAGGGCGTCGGCGGCGGAGGAGGCGCCGAGCACCCGGTAGCGGTCGCCGTACGCGCTGCGCAGGTCGCGGCGGACGGCGCGCAGCACCTGCGGGTCGTCGTCCACGGCCAGGATGACCGGCTTGCGGTTCTCCGCGCGCGCCGCGGCTTCGGCGGTCGCGCCGGCGGTTGTCGTGGGCGCGGTGCCTGCGGGGGCCGTGCTCGCGGTGGCGGTGCTCGTGGGCGCGGTGCCCGCGGCCGGGGCGCTCTCCCGGGCCGTACTCATGCCGGGTCCAGCATGAGCTTGTCGGCGTAGCACCAGGCCCAGTCCTCGCCGGGCTCGTGTGAGGCCGCGATGGGGTGTGCGCTGGTCCCGTAGTGCCGGGTGGCGTGACGGTTCTTCGAGGAGTCGCAGCAGCCGACGTGCCCGCAGCTCAGGCACATCCGCAGGTGCACCCAGGTGTCACCGGAGACGAGGCATTCCTCGCAGCCCTCGGTGCCGGGTTTCACCGGACGTATCTGATCGATGTGGGTGCACAACAGGTCCATCGTCATCGTCCCCGTCCCTCTCTCGCGCTCTCGCGCTTCGCGCCCGTGATTGCGGCGCGCCCGTGATTCCGGCGCGTCCAGACCATAAGGCGGAGCACCGCCAACGGTTCAGGGATTCGGACGAAGTCAGGTAGTCCGGAAGCTACTTCATGACATCGCCGGACGACTTCATGAGGTGCCCCCACGACCTGTGCGACTACCTCACGAAGTCGCACACCAGCGCTTTGACGGAACCCCCGGGCGCGGCCAGTGTGGGGGACGCCAACGACAACAGGCGGCGCCTGGAGGAATCCGTGAGCAGAAAGATTCTGGTCATTGTCTCCGAACACGGCTACTGGGCCGAGGAACTGATCGGCCCCGTATCGCAGTTCGACGAGCAGGGCTATGAAGTCGTATTCGCCACGCCGACCGGAAAGCGTGCCCACGCTCTCCCGCCGAGCCTCGACGCGAAGTACATCGATCCTCCGCTGGGACGCTCGGTCACCACCGAGGAGAACGCCCGGCTGGGCCGCGAGTTCGAGCAGTCGAGCCGGCTCGACTCCCCCCTCGACATCGAGGCGTGGGCCCCCGAGCGCCCGTACACGAGCGACTCGGCGTACCTGCCCAAGCTGGAGCAGTACCACCGCGATCTGGACAAGCTCCAGGCCGACATCGCCAGTTTCGACGCGGTGCTCATCGTGGGCGGCAGCGGTCCGATCGCCGACCTCGCCAACAACGAGCGCGTGCACGCCCTGATCCTCGCCTTCAAGAACGCCGGCAAGGTCGTCGCGGCCGAGTGCTACGGCGTCGCCTGCCTGGCCTTC
This sequence comes from Streptomyces sp. NPDC006450, assembly GCF_040612195.1. NCBI lineage: Bacteria > Bacillati > Actinomycetota > Actinomycetes > Kitasatosporales > Streptomycetaceae > Streptomyces > Streptomyces sp. NPDC006450. The sequence goes on from NZ_JBEXPT010000111.1 coordinate 4,511, forward strand.
GCGCGGGACTGGGGCGACCGCCGGAGCATCATCTGGGGCAAGCACGTGACCGGCCACTGCAAGGAGTACGACTACAAGGACGGCACCGGATTCCTCGGTACCGATTTCAACATGGGGCCGCCGCCGTATCCGCTGGAGTACATCCTGCGCGATGCGACCGGGCCGGGCGGTGCGTACCACGGGAATTTCGGCCACCCCCTTTCGGTGATCGTCGACTTCCCCTTCGTCACCGGTCGTTCGACCCCCGACTCGTATCTCACGGGGCAGAAGATCGTGGAAGTCCTGGAGAACGGTCTCACCCGGTACGGCTGGTAATTCCGGTACGAAAAGGAGGGGGAGTTCGATGGGTTCTGGAGCCACTCCCGGACGGGAAAGGCTGATCGACCAGTTCAAGGCCGACGGCCTGGACGTCATGTTCGGAAATCCGGGGACCGTGGAACAGGGATTCCTCGACGCGGTCGACGCGGCGCAGGACTTCCACTACGTCCTCGCCCTCCAGGAGACGGTGGCCGCCGGCATCGCCGACGGCTACGCCCGGGCCACCGGCGGGGCGGCGCTGCTCCAGCTCCACTCCGGGGTGGGGCTGGGCAACGGCATCGGCATGCTCTACCAGTCGCTGCGCGGCCACACCCCGCTCGTCGTGGTCGCCGGCGACGCCGGGGTGCGCTACGACGCCATGGACGCACAGATGGCGTCCGACCTGGTGGCGATGGCGAAGCCGGTGACCAAGTACGCGACCCGGGTCACCGACCGGCACTCCGTACTGCGCACGATCCGCCGGGCGGTGAAGATCGCCCTGACGCCGCCGCGCGGCCCGGTGTTCGTGGCGCTGCCGATGGACGTGCTGGACGAACTCAACTCCGAGCTCGTCCTGCCCGCCGCGGTGCCCCTCACGGACGTGGCCCCTTCGGCCGCCTCGGTGGGGCGGGCGGCCGAGCTGCTGGCCTGCGCCGAGCGGCCCGTCGTCCTCGTCGGGGACGGGGTCTCGCTCTCCGGGGCGCAGCGCGAACTCGTCGCCGTCGCCGAGCTGCTCGGCGCCGACGTGTACGAGGTCGACTCCTCCGAGGTGAACATCGCGGCCTCGCACCCGCTGCGCCGCGGTCAGACGGGTCACATGTTCGGCCCGCACAGCAGGGAGCTGATCGGGAACGCCGACGGGGTGCTGATCGTCGGCACGTACGTCTTCCCCGAGGTGTTCCCGGAGCTGGAGAGCCCCTTCCGGGCCGGCGCGAGGGTCGTGCACATCGACCTGAACGCCTACGAGATCGCCAAGAACCACCCGGTGGACCTCGGGCTCGCCGCCGATCCCCGGCAGGCGCTGCGCGCGCTGGCCGGCGTACTGGAACACGTCCTCACCCCCGCGCAGCGGGCGGCGGCGGCCGGACGGCTGGACGCGCGGACCCGGGAACGGGTGCGGTCGGGCCAGGCCGAGCGGGAAGCCATGGACGCGGACGGGTCGCCGATGGCGGTCTTCCTGCGGACCCTGGCCGAGCGCACGGGCGGGGACCTGATCGTCTTCGACGAGGCGCTGACCACCTCCCCGCTGGTCACCCGGTACCTGCCGCCGGAGCGGCCGGGCGACTACCACCTCACCCGGGGCGGATCGCTGGGCGTGGGCTTCCCGGGCGCGGTCGGCGTCAAGCTGGCCCGGCCGGAGCGGCTCGTCGTCGGCTTCGCCGGCGACGGCGGCTCGATGTACACCTACCAGGCGCTGTGGACCGCGGCCCGGCACGGCATCGAGGCCAAGTTCGTCGTCTGCAACAACCGCAAGTACCGGCTGCTGGACGACAACATCGCCCAGTACTGGCGGGAGCGGGAGATTCCGCGGCACGGCTTCCCGGGCTCCTTCGACCTCTCGCACCCGGAGATCGACTTCGCCGCCCTGGCCCGGTCACTCGGGGCGGGAGGGATGCGGGTGGAGAAGCCCGACGAGGCCATCGCCGCCGTGGGGCGGATGCTCGCCCACCCCGGGCCCTTCCTCGTCGACGTGCAGATCTGACGCTCCGGGCCCTCGCACCGCGCACCGCGCCCACCCGGCACCGCGCCCACCCGGCACCGCGCACCGCGTCGCGCCCTCGCACCGCACCGCACCGCACCACGCCCTCGCACCGCACCACGCCCCCATCCGCACGGACAGACAGGAGGAGACCGCATGCCCGCCGAGCGGCTGACCGAGGACGCGATCCGCGCCTTCGCCGAGAAGTGGTACGTGGCCCTGGACCAGCACGTCCAGCCGGACCAGGTGCTGGCCCTGATCACCGAGGACCTGGAGTTCAAGGTCCCGGAGGACACCTTCCTCGGCCACCAGGGCTTCGGCCGCTGGTACGAGGCGGTCACGAACCGCTTCTTCGACGAGGTGCACACGGTCTCGAAGGTGGAGCCCGTCATCGAGGGCGATCGGGCGATCGTCCGGGTCCTCGTCAACTGGCAGGCCAAGATCTGGGACCCGCCGGCCGCCCGCAGCGTGTGGCTGGGCTTCGACGCCGACCAGACCTGGACCGTGGTCGCCGGGCCCGACGGGCCGCTGATCCGGCAGTACACCGTCAACGAACTGGCGCCCATGCCCGGTTCCGCCTCCCTCTGAGCGCCGAAGGAGAAGCGACGATGACCGAAGTGACACGGGAGCGGGTCGAGGCGGCGTACCGCGCCCTCGGCTCCGGCGACCGGGCCAGGATCCTGGAGTACTACGCGGAGGACCTGCGCTGGCAGGTCCCCGGCAACCACCCGCTCGCCGGCTGGTACGAGAGCCTGGACGCCTTCCTGGAGCTGATGGGCCGGACCCACAAGCTCACGGGCGGCACCTTCCGCATGGACATCGAAGCGGTCCTCGTCGGCGAGGACTGCAGTGCGGACGTCTGCCGCAACGTCGCCGTGCGAGGCGGCGCCGACGAGTCGAGCCGCTCCCCGTACGAGCGGATGGACTACCCGGTCTTCCACTTCATGCGCTGGCGCGACGGCCGGATCGTCGAGGGCCACGACGGCCTCTTCGGCGACACGGCCACGGCCTTCAGCCAGTTCTGGGCGCCCTTCGCCCCGGACGGAACCCGCAGGGACCAGTAGGGGGTTGACCTCTCCCTCTCCCTACCGGGAGAGGGTTCCCACCCTCGCGGGTGGGGGTTCCTGCTTCACCACGGATTGCCCGGACCGAGAGGAGGACTCCCGATGAGGTCTTACACCCGCTCCACAGGCAGCAGCCGCCAGCCCGGCGGCCAGGAGATTCACTGCTGCGTTTCCGTCCCGGTCGTGGGTCGTCCCGCAGGTGTCACATGTCCACTCACGGACATCCAGGGACATCGTGTCGGCGATGGACCCGCATGCCGAGCACAGCTTGGAGCTGGGGAACCATCGGTCGACGGTGATCAGCTCGCGCCCGTGCCAGCTCGCTTTGTACTCCAGCATCGAGCGCAGCTCGCGCCAGCCCGCGTCGGCGATGACACGGGCAAGGCTGTGGTTCCTCAGCATGTTGCGGACAGCCAGGTCTTCGACCACGAGCATTTGGTTTTCACGCACGAGTCGAGTCGTCAGCTGATGCAGATGATCCCGGCGTCGGTCGGCGATCCGGGCATGGATCCTTGCCACCCGGATCCGGGCCTTGGACCGATTGCGGCTGCCCTTCTCCTTCCGCGACAGAGCGCGCTGCGCACGGTCGAGATTCTTCCGGTCCCTTCGCTCGTGCTTGGGGTTGTCGATCTTCTCGCCGGTGGAGAGGACGACCAGGGCCGTCAGCCCGACGTCGATGCCCACGGCGTTCGTGGCGTCCGGCATGGGGGATGGGGTGTCCTCACACAGCAGGGAGATGAACCAGCGGCCGGCGCTGTCACGGGACACGGTGACCGTCGAGGGCTGCACACCAGCCGGGATGGGACGGGACCACACGATGTCCAGCGGCTCGGACATCTTCGCGAGGGTGAGTTTCCCAGCGGTGTAGCGAAAGGCGCTGCGCGTGTACTCGGCGCTGGCGCGGGATTTCCGCTTCGACTTGAAGCAGGGGTACTGCGCCCGCTTCCTCCAGAACCCGACAAAGGCTGCCTGCAGATGCCGCAGCGCCTGTTGGAGCGGAACCGAGGACACCTCGGCCAGGTAGGCGAGTTCTTCGGACTTCTTCCACGCCGTGAGCATGGCCGAGGTCTGCGTGTAGTTCACTCGCTCCCCGCGGGCCGTCCAGGCCTCGGCGCGGGCAGCAAGGGCGAGATTGTAGACCTTTCGCACGCACCCGAAGGTCCTCGACAGTTCTGCCGCTTGAGGCTCGGTCGGGTAGAAGCGGTACTTGAACGCCCGCTTCACGGAGGAAGTCCGCATGCCTGGACGCTAGAGGTGGTCAGGATCCGAAGACAAGCCCAGGTCACAGCGTCACGCAGCGGCACTTCAACGGCTGGTTGTTCCGGGCCGAGGATGGGTTTCCTTTCCCCGGTCAAAACCGGGGGATTCCACACAGGGAGATTGGGATGAGTGCGATCGATTCACGAACGATCCTCACTAAGTACTACGCGTACGCCAACGCCGGTGACTGGGACAGCTGGTGCGACCTGTTCGCCGAGGACCAGGTCATGGACGAGCAGCTCGCCGGCCACATCGAGGGCCTGGAGACGCTGCGGTCGATGATGAAGGGCATGGGGACCATGTACCGGGTCTTCCGCAACGAGCCGGTGCACTTCCTCGTCGACGGCGAGAAGGCCGCGGCCGTCTCCCACCTGACCGCGGTCACCCCCTCCGGGGCGGAGATCGAGGCCGAGGTCATGAACTTCTTCCGGATCGTGGACGGGAAGATCGCCTACATGGCGAACTACCACGACACGGTTCCCTTCCAGGTGCTCGGCCAGGACTGAGGGGGCGCGCGATGGCCGTGGATGAGTACGACTACATCGTCGTGGGATCCGGCACCGCCGGCAGCGTCCTCGCGAACCGCCTCTCCGAGGACCCGGACGTCACCGTCCTGGTCCTGGAGGCCGGAGCGGGCCGCATCCCTCCCGAGGTGGACGATCCGTCCTCCTGGTACAAGCTGCTCGGCGGGCCCGTCGACTGGGGCTACACCAGCGTCCCGCAGCCCGGCCTGGACGGCCGCCGCACCTACGAACCGCGCGGCAAGGCCCCCGGCGGCAGCAGCAACCTCTACATCATGATGCACATCCGGGGCCATGCCTCGGACTTCGACAACTGGGCCTACCAGGGCGCCGCAGGCTGGGCCCACGAGGACGTCCTGCCCTACTTCGCGCTGCTGGAGGGCCAGGAGGACGCCACCGCGCCGACCACCGGTACCCGCGGGCCACAGCGGATCACCCACGCCGGGCGGCACGGCCCCAACCCGGTCTCCCGCGCCTTCATCGACGCCGCCGTCGAGCTCGGCCACGAGGAGATCGCCGACTTCAACACGGACGGACCGCGGCGCGGGCTCTTCGGCACCGGCTGGCACCACATCGACGTGGCCGACGGCCGCCGTCAGGGCGTCCTCGCCGCCTACCTGGAGCCGGCCCTCGACCGCGCCAACCTGACCCTGCGCACCAGTGCGCAGAGCACCCGGCTGCTCTTCGACGGGGACACCTGCACGGGTGTGGAGTACGTCCAGCTCCAGGCCCCCGCCGAGATCCCGGGGCGGACCGTGCGGGACGCCCACAGCAGCGCGGGCGAACCGGGGCTGCACACCGTACGGGCCCGGCGCGAGGTGATCGTGGCCGCCGGGGCGATCGAGTCCCCGAAGCTGCTGCTGCTCTCCGGCATCGGGCACCCCGAGCAGCTGCGCGAGCACGGCATCGCAGCCGTCGCGGCGCTGCCCGGGGTCGGCGAGAACTTCCACAACCACGTACTGACCGGGCTGATGGCCGAGGTCACCCAGGAACTCCCGCCGCCCGCACAGAACTTGTCGGAGAGCGCGCTGTTCCTCTCGTCCCGGCCCGGACTGCCGGCGCCGGACCTGCAGATCGCCTTCGTGCACGTGCCGTTCGACGTGATCGTCGGCCAGGACCACCCGAACACGGTGTCCATCCTGCCCGGTGTCGTCCGGCCCGTCTCGCGGGGCTGGATCAGGCTGGCGAGCGCCGATCCGCTGGCCCACCCGCTGATCCACCCGAACTACCTGGGCGACCGCTGGGACCTGGAGCGGATGGTCCAGGGCGTCAGGACCGCCCGGGAGCTCTTCGCGACCTCCGCCTTCTCGCCCTGGTACAAGCAGGAGCTCCAGCCCGGACCCGGCTACGCGTCCGACGAGGACCTGCGCACCTTCGTGAAGCAGAAGTCGGAGAGCTACCACCACCAGGCCGGCTCCTGCCGCATGGGCGTCGACGACCTCTCCGTCGTCGACCCCGAACTGCGGGTGCACGGCGTACGGAACCTGCGCGTCGTCGACGCGAGCGTGATGCCCGCCGTCCCGTCGGGCAACTGCCACACCGCCATCGCGATGATCGCCGAGCGCGCGGCGGACTTCCTGAAAGGGGTGTCCCGTGCCTGATGTGGTCCTGCGCGAGGGTGCGCTGACCGGAACCCGGATCGCGGTCCTGGTCGAGAGCGACTTCTACGAGCCGGAGATCTTCTACTACGGCCGCCGGTTCGCGGAGGAGGGCGCCGAGGTCGACTTCCTGACCCGGCTGTGGGGCAACGACTCCCTCACCTTCTCCGGGCACGAGTACCGGGCGCCGTTCACCGCGACCCAGTCCCTGGAGGGGCTGAGCGACGAGGAACTGCGCCGGTACGCGGCGATCATCGTGCCCTCGGGCATGGTGGCCGACCGGCTGCGCTACACCGAGGACGTGGACGTACTGGCGCCGGCGACGGAGCTGCTGCGCCGGGCCTTCGAGGAGCCCACGGTCCTCAAGGGGATCATCTGCCACGGCATGTGGCTGGCCGCCTCGATCCCGGACAAGGTGCGCGGCCGCAAGGTCGTCTGCCACAACAACCTCATCGGCGACGTCCGGAACATGGGCGGCGAGTACGTGGACGAGGACGTGGTGGTCGACGGCGACCTGGTCACCGGCCGCACCGGGGCCCACCACCACCTGTTCGCCCGCCGGATCATCGAGCTGATCGCCGCCGACCGCGGCGCGCGGGGCGCTCGCGGCGCGGGGGACGCGCAGGGCGCGCGGGGCGCTGCCTGATGGCCCCGATGGTCTGGTCGCACGTGGGCCTGAACTGCGCCGACCAGAAGACCACCGAGGACTTCTACACCCGGTACTTCGGCTTCGCCCGGGCCCGGGTGGTCGACCTCGGAGACGCACAGATCATCTTCCTCCGCCAGGGGGACGTGTACCTGGAGCTCTTCGCGGCGGGCACCGAACCGGCCGAACCGGCCCTGCACGACGGGCCGGCGGCGCCGGGCCGGCTGCGGCACCTGGCCTTCCAGACCGACAGCGTGGACGGCTTCCTGGCCACGCTCGGCGAAGCGGCCGAAGTGACCCTGGGGCCACTGGACTTCGACGACTTCATCTGCGGGTGGCGGACCGTGTGGGTCCGCGATCCCGACGGGGTGATCGTCGAGGTCAGCCAGGGATTCGAGGACGAACACGGTCAACACGACAAGGACGGTGCATGACATGGCGGACGCCGTGAGCTTCTCCTTCTCCGACACGATCGCCGGCTACGTCAGCCGCTTCGACTCCGGGTCCCGGCTGCTGCGGCTGAAGACCTCGGACGGCCGCGAGTTCGACGTCTCCCTGGCCGGGGACCCCAGCGCCGAGCTGGTCCGCAACCTGGACGAGCCGTACATCGACGCCTCCGGGCACATCGACGAGATGCTCTCGCCGGGACGGTTCCTCTACGTCTACGGGGTGCACTACCCCGAGCGGGGCGGCCGCTTCGAGGCCAAGCGCCTGGTGTTCCTGGGCCGCGGGGCCGAGGACTACCGCTTCGAGGAGCCCAGCTGGTGGATCAAGCAGATCGAATCGCTGGCCGACTTCTACAAGCGGGCGCAGTTCGGCGACGGTCCGGTGGACTTCACCGAGTACCGCACCGAGATCCGGCTCGGCGGTGACAAGACCGCCAGCCACGTCCAGGAGACCGACACGATCTCCCGCCTGGTCTACGGCATGGCCTCGGCCTACCTGCTGACCGGAAAGGACGAGTACCTGGAGATCGCCGAGCGCGGCACCGAGTACCTGCGCAAGCACATGCGCGTCGTCGACAGCGAGGAGGACGTGGTCTTCTGGTACCACGGCATCAGCGTGGACGGGGACAGCGAACGCAAGCTGTTCACCTCGGAGTTCTCCGACGACTACGACGCGATCCCGATGTACGAGCAGATCTACGCGCTGGCCGGCCCGATCCAGACCTACCGGGTCACCGGCGACATCCGGATCAAGAACGACGCGGACGCCACCATCCGGCTGTTCGACAAGTTCTTCAAGGACCCGGAGCAGGGCGGCTACTACTCGCACATCGACCCGATCCTCTTCAGCGCCGACCACGAGTCCCTCGGGGAGAACGCGGAGCGCAAGAACTGGAACTCGGTCGGCGACCACGCGCCCGCCTATCTGATCAACCTGTACCTGGCGACCGGGGAGCAGCGCTACGCGGACTTCCTCGAGTACACCTTCGACACGATCGCGGACAAGTTCCCGGACTACAAGAACAGCCCCTTCGTCCAGGAGCGCTTCTTCCGCGACTGGTCCCACGACACCGCGCACAGCTGGCAGCAGAACCGGGCCGTCGTCGGCCACAACCTCAAGATCGCCTGGAACCTGATGCGGATGAACTCGCTGAAGGCCAAGCCGGCCTACGAGGAGCTAGCCCGCAAGATCGGCGAGATCATGCCGGCCGTCGGGAGCGACGTGCAGCGCGGCGGCTGGTACGACGTGGTCGAGCGCGTCAAGTCGGGGGACGAGGAGACGTATCGTTTCGCCTGGCACGACCGCAAGGCCTGGTGGCAGCAGGAGCAGGCGATCCTCGCCTACCTCATCCTGAACGGCACCGTCGGCGGTGACGGATTCCTGCGCGAGGCCCGGCAGGCGGAGGCCTTCTACAACACCTTCTTCCTCGACCACGACGAGGGAGCCGTCTACTTCAACGTGCTCGCGAGCGGGACTCCTTACCTGCTCGGCAACGAGCGGCTCAAGGGCAGCCACTCGATGTCCATGTACCACTCGGCGGAGCTCTGCTACCTGTCCGCCGTCTACAACAACCTGCTCATCAACGGCCGGGAGATGGACTTCCACTTCCAGCCCGACCCGACCAACCTGCCGGACCGCGTGCTGCGCGTCTCGCCCGACCTGCTCCCCGCCGGCTCGGTGCGGATCGCGTCCGTCGAGATCGACGAGAAGCCGTACACGGACTTCGACGCCGACGCACTGACCGTCCGGCTGCCCGATGTCCAGGGCCGGGTCAAGGTCAAGGTCCGGCTGCGCCCGACCGCCCAGTAGCGCTCAACGGGGGCGCCCCACTCAGAGGGGAAAGCAATGACCCTGAACGTGAAGGAACGCCGCAACAAGACGGGCATCGTGCTCGTCGCCACCGGCGAGATCAACAGTGAGACCTCCGGATCGCTGCTGCAGACGCTGCTGCCGCTGGTCCGCGAGGGCCGGCCGCTGCGCATCGACCTGACGGCCGTCACCTACGTCTCCAGCGCCGGGCTGCGCACCCTGCTCGTCGTCTACCGCGAGGCCCAGCACGCCGGGGTCGCCGTCACCCTCTACGGGGTGAGCGAGGAAGTCCGGTTCGTCATGTCGGCCACCGGCTTCCTCGACTTCTTCTCGACCGGCGAAGCCGAGGCGGCCGCCGCCAAGAACGCCGCCAGGACCGCCGCCAAGAACGCCGCCAACGCCCCAGAGAAGGCCTCCGAGAAGGCCAGGGCCGCGCGATGAGCGAGCCGGCGTCCGAACAGGTGCTGCGCGTCGACGCGTACCCGACCCACGAGGTGGGCGGGTACCGCGTCCGCGCCGGCAAACCGTTCCCCTTCGGGGCCAACGTGGTCCCCGGCGGGGTCAGCTTCTCCGTCTTCTCCGACCAGGCCACCTCCATGACCCTGGTCATCTACAAGCGCGGAGAGCCCGAGCCGATGGCCGAGCTGGAGTTCCCCCAGGAATTCCGCACCGGCAGCGTCTTCGCCATGACGGTCTTCGGCCTCGACCACGAGAACATCGAGTACGGCTACCGGGCCGACGGACCCTACGACCCCGTCACCGGCCATCGCTTCGACGCCCGCCAGGTGCTCTCCGACCCCTACGCCCGGCTGATCGCCGGCCGCGACGTGTGGGGCGTGGAGCCGGACCGCAGCCGCGGCTACCAGTACCGCTCCCGCGTCTGCCTCCAGGACTTCGACTGGGGCGACGACACCCCGCTGGGCATCCCCGCGGAGGACCTCGTCGTGTACGAGACCCACGTGCGCGGCTTCACCCGGCACCCGTCCTCGGGGGTGACCGCCCCCGGCACCTTCGCGGGGCTGCGGGAGAAGATCCCGTACCTGAAGGAGCTCGGGATCAACTGCATCGAGCTGCTGCCGGTGTTCGAGTTCGACGAGAGCGACAACCCGCGCACCAACCCGGAGACGGGCGAGCAGCTCTTCGACTACTGGGGCTACAACACCGTCTCCTTCTTCGCCCCCAAGGCCGGCTACGCGGCCACCGGACGCTACGGCATGCAGGGCGACGAGTTCCGCACCCTGATCAAGGACCTGCACGCGGCCGGCATCGAGGTCATCCTCGACGTCGTCTTCAACCACACGGCCGAGGGCAACGAGCAGGGCCCCACGATCTCCTTCAAGGGGCTCGACAACGCCACGTACTACATGCTCACGCCCGAGGGGTACTACTTCAACTTCAGCGGCACCGGCAACACCGTCAACTGCAACCACCCCGTCGTGCGCAACTTCGTACTCGACTGCCTGCGCCACTGGGTCGCCGACTACCACATCGACGGTTTCCGCTTCGACCTCGCGGCCATCCTCGGACGCTCCCCGGACGGCACCCCGCTGCCCAACCCGCCGCTGCTGGAACTGCTCGCCTACGACCCGGTGCTGCGGCACACCAAGCTCATCGCCGAGGCCTGGGACGCAGGCGGCCTCTACGAGGTCGGCAACTTCCCCGCGTACGGCCGCTGGGCGGAGTGGAACGGCAAATACCGCGACACCGTACGCAGCTTCCTCAAGGGCGACCCCGGGGTCACCGGGGAGCTCGCCACCCGGCTCGCCGGCTCGCCCGACCTCTACTCCAGCCGCGGGACCTCGGCATCGGTCAACTTCCTGACCGCGCACGACGGTTTCAGCCTGGCCGACCTGTTCTCGTACAACGACAAGCACAACGAGGCCAACGGCGAGGGCAACAACGACGGCGGCAACGACAACGCGAGCTGGAACTGCGGGGCCGAGGGACCGACCGACGATCCCGAGGTCAACGCGCTGCGGCTGCGCCAGATGAAGAACGCCCTGGCCATCCTCTTCACCAGCCAGGGCATCCCGATGCTGCTCTCCGGCGACGAGGTGGCACGCACCCAGCAGGGCAACAACAACACGTACTGCCAGGACAACGAACTGTCCTGGTTCGACTGGAGCCAGGTCGACGAGAACGCCGAACTGCTCCGGTTCACACGGGAGATGATCGCCTTCCGCAAGCGCCATCGCGAACTGCGCTCCACCTCCCACCCCACCGGACAGCTCCGCGACACGCTCGGGCTGCCCGACATCAGCTGGCACGGGGAGCGGGCCTGGCAGCCCGACTGGTCGGCGGAGAGCCGGCTGCTGGCGGTGGCCCGCTGCGGCACCGGTGACGACGACGTGGTGTACGCGGCCATGAACTCCCACTGGGAAGCGCACGACCTGGAACTGCCCGCCCTGCCCGGCGGCCGCAGCTGGCACCTGTTCGCGGACACCGGGGCCGAGGCCCCGCACGACATCCGCACTCCCGGCGCCGAACTCGAACTGGAGAACGCCGGCAAGTACCTGATCGGTCCGCGCTCGGTCGTGATCCTGGTCGGCCGCACGCCCGACCCCGAGCTCTAGCCCCGCACCGAAGGAGACCTGACATGCCGCTTTCCGTGTCCCTGAGCATCGAGGGCGACACCACCGTGATCGAGCTGGAGGGTGAACTGGACGCCAAGACCGCGCCGGACTTCCACCAGACCATCGAGAAGGCCGCCGGCCACGGCACCAGCATCGTCGAGATCCGCATGGCCGGCGTCGGCTACATGGCCAGCGCCGGACTGCGCTCCCTGGTCTTCGCCCAGCAGAAGGTGGGGGAGCACGTCACCATCAAGGTGGTCGGCGCCATCGAGCCCGTGTCCCGGACCATCCGGACGGCCGGTCTCGACCGCAGCATCCTGCTCTGCGACGACTGAGTCCGATGGACGAGGCGGTCAAGACGGCGAGGATGTCCGCAGAGCTGGAAGTGCCCGCCACCCTGGGTGCGCTGGGCGACATCGCCGCGCTCGTCCTGCGGCTCGCCGGGAGGGCGGGCCTGGACAGGGGCGCCTCGTACCGGATCCGGCTGGCCGTGGACGAGCTGGCCACCAACGTCGTCATGCACGGGTACCGGGGCGGCGGCGGACGGATCACCGTCCGGGGCCGCTCCGGGCCGGGCCGGGTGCAGATCTCCATAGAGGACCGCGCCCCGGCCTTCGACCCCGTCCAGGGGCGGCTGCCGCCCGACCCGCAGACCGCCCCCGAGCGGCGCCGGATCGGCGGACTGGGCATCCACCTCGCACTGACCAGCGTGGACGAGTTCGACTACGTACGCAGGGACGGCCGCAACATCAGCACGCTGACCGTGATGGCTGAGGGGACGGACCCATGCCCTCCACGACCGTGATCATCCTCGACGAGTATCCGCCACCGCCCCTGGAACTCCTCGGAGCCCTGGCGGAGATGGGCGCCGAACTCGTCCCGCGCACCCTGGCCGACCTGCTGGCCGGCCCACTGGAGGAGCTGCCCGAAGCGGACGTACTGCTCGCCCCGGCCCAGGCCGACGGAGAGTCCGTGCGGACCGCCGTGCGCCGGCTGCGCCGCTGGGCCGGGGCCCCCATCGTGGTCGTCTGGACCGTGACGGAGTTCGCCGCCCTGGAGGAGCACGTCCGCATCGGGCACGACTACCTCGTACCCCCCTTCCTGCCCGCCCTCGTCGGGGCCCGGCTGCACAGCTGCTCGGAGCGCGCCGGACTCGGCCGCACCCTGCGCGAAGCCGACGCCCGGGCCGAACTGATGGGCTACGAGAAGGAGCTGGAGATCGGGCGAGAGATCCAGGCAGGGTTCCTGCCGGAATCACTGCCGGTCCCCGAAGGCTGGGAGATCGACGTGTGCTTCCGGCCCGCCCGGCAGGTGGCCGGGGACTTCTACGACGTCTTCGAGCTCTCGCGCGGGCGGCGCCTGGCCTTCGTCGTCGCCGACGTCTGCGACAAGGGGGTCGGAGCCGCGCTCTTCATGGCGCTCATCCGCTCCCTGCTGCGGCACACCGCCGAGAACAGCGGCCTCCAGCACCTGGTGGCCGCCGGCCGCACCGGCAACAGCCGGCGCATCCCCGTGGTGGGTGCCACACCGCTGCTCAACGCGGTCACCGCCACCAACGGCTACCTGACCCGCAACCACTTGCGGCAGGGCTACTTCGCCACCCTCTTCTTCGGGGTGCTCGACCCGCTCACCGGATCCCTCGTCTACATCAACGGCGGCCACAACCCGCCGCTGCTGCTGGACGCGGAGGGCGGCGAGCCGCGCACGCTGGAGGTCACCGGCCCCGCCGTCGGGGTGCTCCCGGACTGTGTGTACACACTCGGCTACGCCCAGTTGAACCCGGGTGACACGCTCTTCGTGTTCACCGACGGAGTGCCCGAGGCGCGCTGCCCCGGCGGCGGCTTCCTCGGCGACGAGCGGATGCTGGAGCTGCTGTCCGGCCCCCCGGTCAGCGGCAGGGAGGTGGTCGACCGGATGGACACGGCCGTACGCGAACACACCGGAACAGCCGAACAGCACGACGACGTCACCATGCTGGCCCTGCACCGGCCACGCGCGGCGCGGGGGCCGCACGCGGGCGGCGCCGATCGCCAGGTCGTGGCCTGATGACCCGGACCATCGTGGTGCACTCGTACCGCGGCGGTACCGGAAAGTCCTCGGTACTGGCGAACCTGGCCCTGCTCCTCGCGGGCGGGGGACGCCGGGTGGGGGTGATCGACACGGACATCCAGTCGCCCACCCTGGACCTGCTCTTCCGGCTGGGTCCCGGCCCCTCGCTCGCCGACTACCTGCTCGGCCGGTGCGAGATCGAGGCCGCCGCCCAGGAGGTCCGCACCGGGCGGCCGGAGGTCGGCCGCGGGAGCCTGTACGTCGTACCGGCGCGGACCGGGACGGCGGCCCTGCGGGAACTCATGACCACCGGCTACGACGTGGGCCTACTGCCCGAGGGCTTCGACCGGCTCGCCGTGCACCACGCCCTGGACGTGCTGTTGCTGGACACCCATGCCGGGCTCAACAACGAGTCGGTCACCGCGATGGCGAGCGCCGACGTGCTCCTGATCATGGCCAGGGCCGACCGGATCGACCTCCTCGGCGTCGAGGAGACCATCGCCCTGACCGGCCGGCTCGCCTGCCGGAGGACCCTGGTGATGAGCATGGCGCCGGAGGGCATCGACCGGGAGGCGGCCCGGCGGCGGGCCGAGGAGGTCTACCGCACCCCCCTGGCCGGAATCCTTCCCTACGTTCCGGAAATGGCCGCGCTCTACGGGGAGCGCATATTCTCCGAAGCCCATCCCGACCACCCTCTGGTCGGTGAATTCCGCACCATCATCTCGGCGTTGGACGCACGTGACGAAGTATCGCGTGCCTGACGTCTCCCTCTTACGCGCCTGGCGGGGGACGTGTTGAATCGGCAGCGAATCCAGCGAATCGGCAGCGAATCCGGCGAATCAAGACCAAGGAGAAGAGTCATGAAGATTCTCGTCGTCATGACGGCCAAGGCCACGCTTCATCTGCTGGACGGGGAACAACACCCCTCGGGTTTCTGGGCCGAGGAATTCGCCGTTCCCTACACCCTCTTCAAGAACGCGGGCCACACCGTGGACGTGGCGACGATCGCGGGCCGGGCCCCGACGGTCGACCAGACCAGCATCGACCCGCAGTTCCTCCGGTGGGTCCGCCCCCAGGGCTCCGCGGACACGGACACGGCCAGCGCCCTGGAGTACAGCCGCGTCATCGAGAACACCCCGCAGCTGAGAAACCCGATCGCCCTGGAGACCCTGGGCGAGAAGGACATCGCCGACTACGACGGCATCTACATCAGCGGCGGCCACGGGGCCATCGGCGACCTGCCCAAGTCCGACGAGCTCGCGCAGATCCTGCGCTGGGCCATCGCCCAGGACAAGCCGCTGGCCACCGTCTGCCACGGGCACACCGCCCTGCTGGCCCTGCGCGACGGCGAGGGCCGGTGGCCCTTCGCGGGTTACCGGATGACCGCCTTCTCGCACAGCGAGGAGCTCGTCACCAACATGGCCGGCCGCCTCCCGCTGATCCTGGAGGCCGAACTCACCCGGCTCGGCGCCCGCTACGAGAAGGCCGACGCGATCTGGGACTCGCACGTGGTGGTGGACCGCAAGCTCACCACCGGCCAGAACCCCTACTCCTCCAAGGCCCTCGCGGAGACGTTCTTACGTCAGCTCGCGCAGGGCTAGCCGAAGCGCCCAGCCCCTCGCACCCGAAACCGGAAGGCAGCCACAGCCATGCCCCAGCGCGCGCTCAGCGACCAGCCTTTGGCCAACCCCGGGAAACTGTTCATCGGCGGCACCTGGGTTCCTGCCCAGGACCATCGCACGGAACCGGACATCAGCCCCGTGGACGGCCAGGAGATCGTACCGGTGGCCCAGGCGGCCGCCGCCGACGCGGACGCGGCCGTGGCCGCCGCCCGTACGGCGTACGAGGAAGGTCCCTGGAGCAGACTGTCCGCCCAGGAACGCGCGCTGCGGCTGAACCGGGTCGGGGAGCTCATCGAGCGCGACCTGGAGGAGATCGCCCTGCTGGAGACGGTGGACATGGGCAAGCCGTTCGCCTTCTCCTCCACGGTCGACGCCCCCATGGCCGCGCAGCTCATGCACTACTACGCCGGCGCCGTGACCCGGGTCGACGGCTCCTCCCGGGCCCCGGCCGGCGGGCAGCTCGCGTACACCCTGCGCGAACCGCTGGGCGTGGTCTGCGCCATCACCCCGTTCAACTTCCCGCTGCTCCTGTCGATGACGAAGATCGCCCCGGCCCTCGCGGCCGGGAACACGGTGGTGCACAAGCCCTCGCCCGCCACCCCGCTGACCGCCCTGAAGATCGCCGAGCTGTTCCAGGAGGCGGAGATTCCGGACGGAGTGCTGAACGTCATCACCGGTCCGGGCGTGGAACTGGGTGAGACCCTCACCGACCACCCCGGCATCGACAAGATCGCCTTCACCGGCTCCACCTCGGTCGGCCAGTCGATCATCCGCAAGGCGGCCGGCACCCTGAAGAAGGTCACGATGGAGCTCGGCGGCAAGTCCGCCAACATCGTCTTCGCCGACGCCGACCTCGACGCCGCTGAGGAACTCGCCTTCTTCGGCATCTACTACAACAAGGGCGAGATCTGCACCGCCGGCTCCCGGCTGCTGCTGCACCGCCCGATCCACGACGAGATGGTCGAACGGCTGGTGGCCCGCGCGGCCGCCCTGCTGCCCGGCGACCCGCGCGACCCGGCCACCCTCTTCGGACCGCTCGCCCACCGCGGCCAGTTCGACAAGGTCAGCTCGTACATCGAGGTCGGCGAGAAGGAAGGCGCCGTCCTGCGCACCGGCGGCACCGGCTGGACCCCGGAGGGGGCCTCGTCCGAAGGCCTGTACTTCCTGCCGACCATCTTCACCGGCGTGGACAACAGCATGCGGATCGCCCAGGAGGAGATCTTCGGGCCCGTCCTGTCGATCATCCCCTTCGACACCGAGGAGGACGCCGTGCGCATCGCCAACGACAGCGCGTACGGCCTCGCCGCCGGCGTCCACACCAAGGACCTGCGGCGCGCCCACCGGGTCGCCTCCCAGATCAAGGCCGGCACGGTCTGGGTCAATTGCTACAACCAGTACGACCCCTCCGTGCCCTACGGCGGCTACAAGGCCTCCGGCTACGGGCGCGAGTGCGGCCCCGAGTCCCTGGAGAGCTACACCCAGACCAAGTCGGTCTGGATCGGCATGGACTGACACCCGCCTGATCCCCCCGCACCCACCTGAGGAGCCCTCATGCGGATCGGCATCATCGGCACAGGCCGGATCGGATCGACCCTGGCCAGGATCCTCGTGGCGGCGGACCACCAGGTCGTGCTCGCCAACGCCCGGGGCCCCCAGAGCCTCGCGGCGCTGCTGACCGAACTGGGCCCCGCGGCCTCGGCGGCGCACCCCGCCCCAGCCCCCGCCCCGGGCCGAATACACGTCCAGATTGTGCGGGTGCACA
>NZ_JBEXPT010000112.1:0-21494 GCF_040612195.1 Streptomyces sp. NPDC006450
GTCCCCGCCGCCCGGGACGGCGGGGAACGGCCGCCGCTGCCCCGTCGGCGGGCCCAGGAACACCTCGCGCCCCAGCTGCGCGAGGCCCCCGTCCCCCGGCCGGGCGGCGCCGAGGTCACGGAGCGGCCCGTGCACGACCCCGGCCTGATGGCCGCCTTCCAACGGGGCTTCGGCCTCGCCCAGTCGGAGCACCAGACGTGACCCCGGCCTCTCACCCGACAACGAAGGAGCGCACCCCCATGGGCGGCGAAGTGGCGACCACGACCAGTCGGCTCTCGGACCTCGACTGGCTGCTCAGCGGACTGGTCCAGCGGGTCCCGTACACGCGCAGCGCGGTCCTGCTGACCGCAGACGGGCTCGTCACCTGCGTGCACGGGCTCGACGCCGACAGCGCCGACCACCTGGCGGCCCTCGCCTCCGGGCTGTACGCGCTGGGCCGCAGCGCCGGGTCCCGGTTCGCGGAGGGCGCCGAGGTCCGGCAGGTGGTGGTCGAGCTGGACACCGCCCTCGTCTTCGTCTCGGCGGCCGGATCCGGCACCTGCCTGGCCGTACTGGCCGACCGGGAGGCCGACGCCGGCGTGCTCGGCTACGAGATGGCCATGCTGGTCAAGAGCGTGCGTCCGTACCTGGCGGCCCCGCCGAGGCGGCCCGCCGCCGACACGGAGCGATGAGGGCCCGTGCGAGGGGGGCAACGGCACCGGGGGGACCGCGCGACGCGCCGTGGCTGGACGATTCGGCGGGCCGGGTCATCCGTCCGTACACCGCGAGCGGCGGGCGGACGCGACCGTCCGTCGCCCTCGACCTGCTGTCACTGGTGACGGCGACCGGAGTGCGGCCGCGTGCGCCGCTCGGCGCCGAGCACGCCCTCGCGCTCCGGCTGTGCGCGGGCTCGGCCGCGGTCACCGTCGCCGAGGTGGCGGGACATCTGAGGCTGCCGGCGGTGGTGGTCAAGGTCGTCCTCGGAGACCTGATGGAACACGGGGCCGTGACGGTGCGGGCACCCTGCTTCCCGACCGGAGGTTCCTTCGCCGACGACGACCAGTCCCTGCTCAGGGCGGTGCTCGATGGCCTGCGCAAACGGCTCTGACCCGGCCCCCCGCGGATCCACCGCGACCTTGAAGATCCTGGTCGCGGGCGGATTCGGGGCGGGCAAGACCACCTTCGTGGGTGCGGTGAGCGAGATCGAGCCGCTCAGCACGGAGGAACTGGTCAGCGGGCTGAGCGAGGCCGAGGACCCGCTGGACGGGGTCGAGGCGAAGACGACCACGACCGTGGCGCTGGACTTCGGCCGGATCACCCTGGACGAGCGCCACGTGCTCTACCTCTTCGGCACCCCCGGCCAGCAGCGCTTCTGGTTCCTCTGGGAGGAGCTCTGCGCGGGCGCACTGGGGGCGGTGGTGCTCGCCGACACGCGCCGCCTCGCCGACTGCTTCCCCGCCGTGGACTTCTTCGAGCGGCGGGGGATCGGCTTCATCGTCGCCGTCAACGAGTTCGACGGCGGGCACGGCTACACCGCCGACGAGGTGCGGGACGCCATGGGGCTCGGCCCGGACGTGCCCGTCGTGCGCTGCGACGCACGCCTGCCGAGCTCCGGAACGGGGGTGCTGGCAGCCCTGGTCCACCACCTGCTCGACACGAAGTACCCGACGTACCCGAAGTACCCGAAGGGCCCGGCGTACGCGAAGTACGCGATGTCCATGAGGCCCATGAGGTCCGCGCAGCGCGCGGAGTGACGTGATGTGGGGGAGACACCATGACCTACTACGAATCGACCGGGCACCTGCTGCTCACACCGGTGGACCGGGAGGCGCCCGCGCGCGTGCTGAGGCTGCGTGAACTGGGCCTGGGGGAGCGGGCGGACGGTGAGCTGGACGCGTTCGCGCGGCGGGTCGCGGACGAGCTCGCCGCGCCGTACGCCGGTGTCAACTTCATCAGCGAGGAACGGCAGTTCTTCGCCGGCCTGCACCACGCGGCCGACGCCCCGGCGAGCGGCTATCCGGCGCGGGCACTCCCCCGGGACCACGGGTACTGCCCGCACGTGGTGGTACGGCGGCGCGCGCTGGTGCTGGAGGACGTACGGGACTTCGCGCGCTTCGCGGGCAATGCCGTCGTGGACGAGAGCGGGGTGCGCTCCTACGCGGGCGCCCCGCTGACCGACCGGCGCGGGATCGTCCTGGGGACGGTGTGCGCGGTGGACGTGGTGCCGAGGCGGTGGGGGCTGGCGGGGCTCGCGAAGGTGAAGGCGCTGGCGGCGGAGCTGGTGGAGCTGGTGCACGCCCGGGAGGACCTCGCGGCCCGCGGGTGAATGTCAGTACCCGGGGCTACGGTCGGAGACGGGGGATGGCAACGGAGCGGACCGGAGAGGAGTCGGGGGATGGCCACGACGGCGGAGGACGTCCGGAAGATCGCGCTGTCGCTTCCGGACAGCAGCGAGAAGCCGGCCTGGGGCATGCCGACCTTCCGGGTGGGCGGCGGCACGAACGGCAAGAGCGGAAAGATCTTCGCGGCGCTGGCCGACGACGACACCTCGATCGGGGTGAAGTGCCCCCAGGAGGAACGCGCCGCGCTGATCGCGGCGGAGCCGGAGAAGTTCTTCATACGGCCCGGCCACGACGACAACTACGCGTGGCTCCGGGTCCGGCTCGCGGCGGTGGAGGACGCGGCGGAGCTGCGCTCGATCCTGACCGACTCCTGGCGCCAGGCGGCCCCCAAGCGCCTGGCGGCGGCCCATCCGGAACTGGACCGCCCCGGACGCAAGGGGCCGGTCACCGCGGAATGAAGGCGGCGATCCGCGCACGCAGCGCGGCCGGGTCGAGTCCGTGTGCCGCCGTGTGCTCCTCGATCGTGCCGTAGCGGCGCAGCTCGGCACGGCCGACCCCGAGGCCGAGCACCCGGTGCGGTACCGCTTCGAGCGCCTGGTTCGCGGCGGCCGTGGAGGTTCCGGCGAGGTACGGCTCGACCAGCACCACGTCGGCCGGGCCCGGCCCGACGGCTGCGCGCAGTGCCGCGTCGTCGAAGGGCCGTACGGTCGGCGCGTACAGCACGCTCACCTCCATGCCCTCGGTCGCGGCGAGGACGTTGTCGAGCAGGGGCCCGACGGCGACGACGACGCCCGCGCGGCCCTCCCGTACGGTCTGGAAGCCCGGCCCGGAGACGGGGCGGGCCGCGGCGTTCGACTGCGCGGAGAGCCGTACGTAGACCTTGTCGTCCCCGGCGGCGTAGGCGTGGCGCAGCAGCGCCTCGGCCTCGTCCGGGTGGCCGGGGACGTGCACGGTCCAGCCGTCCAGGGTGTCCAGCAGGGCCACGTCGCCCGGCGCCATGTGGGTGAACCCGCCGGCCGGCCAGTCGTAGCTCGCGCTCGCGCTGACGAGCACCCCGCCCGTGCCCTGGTGCCCGAAGTCGAGCTTGACCTGCTCGAAGGGCCGCTCCACGAGGAAGCTGGCGAAGGTGTGCACCACCGGGCGCAGTCCGGTGAGGGCGAGCCCGCCGCCCACGCCGACCAGCAGCTGCTCGCGGATGCCGACGTTGATCACCCGGTCCGGATGGCGGTCCTGGGCGGGCCGGAAGCCGTCCATGGTGATCTCGGCCAGCACGAGGGCCAGCCGGGGATCCTCGTCGAGCGCACGCGATGTGACCGAGATGAACCGTTCGCGCATGGTGTCCATGTCTCCCCCTCGGAGTGTCGCCACTACGTGTTCAGCGCTTCAGTGGCTTCTTCAGTGCTTCTTCTCGACCCGGGCGACCACGACGTGCGGCCGGCCCGGATGAGGTGTGGTGTACGCCGCGTGCAGCGCCGCGTGGTCCCGGCCGTCCACGGTGACCGCCGACCAGCCGGCCGCCTCGAAGCGGGAGGCGATGCCGCCCCGCCAGCCGTGGGCCGCGGAGTCGTTGTCGATCACGATCGTGTGCAACCGCCCCAGGCCGGCCGAGCCGGCGTACGCGATCGCCTCGTGGTTGCTTCCCTCGTCCAGCTCGGCGTCCCCGATGAGCACCCACACGGCCGGGGCGGTGAGCCCCCGCGCCCGCAGTCCGAGCGCGCTCCCGACGGCGAGCGGCAGCCCGTGCCCGAGGGAGCCGCTGCCGATCTCCACGCCGGGGATCAAGGTGCGGTCCGGGTGGTGGCCGAGGGGCGAGTCGTACGCGCCGAACCCGCTGAGCCAGTCGACGGGGAAGAACCCCTTGGCGGCGAGCACGGCGTAGTAGGCCATCGGCCCGTGCCCCTTCGACAGCAGGAACCGGTCCCGCCCCGGATCCCCGGCGCTGCCGGGCCCGACCCGCAGGACCCGGTCGTAGAGCACCCACAGCGCGTCGAGCGTGGAGGTGGCGGCGGGGCCGTGCTTCTCGGCCCCGGTCATGAGGGCCATCAGGGCCCCGAGGTCTTCGTGGCGGAAGCGGGCCTGTGCGGGTGCTGTCGGTGTCATGGACCGATCGTGCAACCTCAAGCGCACTTGAGGTCAACACCCCCCTCAATCCGCCCTCGCCCCGCCGCGGAGGAGAAAGGTGCGCGCGACCACTGCCCGAAGTGCGGTATCGTTCTCCTGCGCGTTCAACCAGGGGAAACCCCAGGTCAACGGGCATCGGGACGTGGCGCAGCTTGGTAGCGCACTTGACTGGGGGTCAAGGGGTCGCAGGTTCAAATCCTGTCGTCCCGACTGTGCGGAAACGCAGGTCGGAAGGCCGTTCTCTCATCCACGGGAGAACGGCCTTCCGCGCGTCCGGGGCACGGCGGCTAGACCGTGGCCTTCGCCGCCGGGTGTGCCTTGGTGAGGGTGCAGACGCCGTCCGTGCACTGGCGTTCCAGACGGCCGCGGGAGATGGTCTGCGCGAGGCCGACCATCCAGCACGTGGGGCAGCCGCGGAAGGCGATCAGCGCCGGCGGGGCCGCCAGCAGGGCGACCGGGCCGACGACGGGCACCATCGCGATCGAGCCGATGATCAGCCCGAAGCCGATGGCACCCCGCGCCAGGTGGCGCGGGACGGACGTGCTGGCGAAGTTCGGTGCGGGCGCCGCGGAGGGAGCGGGCTTCACGGTGGTCACCGTCGTGGTTCTCCTTCGACTGGTTGGTCGATCGCTGCCAGTGACTGGCGCAGTGCCGCGCGGGCCCTGTGCAGTCGTGATTTCATCGCGGCGCTGCTCAGGCCGAGCGCGTCGGCCACGGTCTTGCCGGGCAGGCCCTGGACGTCCCGCAGGATCAGGACCTGCCGCTGGTCACGGGGGAGGGCGCTGAGCGCCGCCGCGATCCGCTCCGCCTCCAGCCGGTGCAGCACGGCGTCCTCGGCGGACGGTTCCGCGGACGTCGGCGGGGCCGGCGCTTCCTCGCTCCGCGAGGCGAGCAGCCGCACCTGCCGCAGGCACTCGTTGCGCACGATCCGGAACATCCACGAGGCGAGGGCGCCGGTGGCCCGCAAGGTGCCGATCTTCCGGTAGAGGATGATCAGCGCCTCCTGCGCCGCGTCCTCCGCGTCCTGCGGCGAGGCGCACAGCGACAGGGCGAACTTGCGCACATGAGGCTGCGACTCCATGACGACGGTGGTGAGTGAGGTGACGTCGCCGTCCTGGGCGGCCTTGATCAGCCGCTCGTCGGGCCAGGTGAAGCGTGGGTTCATGTGCTGCTCATTCCGTTCCCGCCCTTCCCGGAAGGTGTCCCCTGCCGGGCTCTGTTCAGACCCTGTTCTTGTAGCGCCGCAGCAGGTGCCAGCTGCACGCGCCCACGAGCAGGGCTCCGATCACTACGAGGCTGGTGATCATCATGGGTGTTTCCTCCTGGTCCTGCCGGCCCGTTCGGCCGGTACAGGGACAAGAGGCGGACAGGTCCGAAAAGGATTCACCTCTCCTGGTGGGAAAGTTCCCAGAAGGCGGCGTAGCGGCCGCCGGGGCGCAGCAGCGCGTCGTGGCTGCCCTCCTCCACGATCCGGCCGCCGTCCAGGAAGACGACGTGATCGGCTCGTCGGACGGTCCGCATCCGGTGCGCAGCCATCACCACCGGCCGGCCGGCCGGCCATCAGGCGTTCGACGCCCTCGTGGACGGCCGCCTCGTTCACCGGGTCCAGTGCGGAGGTCACCTCGTCCAACAGCACGACGGGTGCGTTCTTCAGCAGCGCCCGCGCGATGGAGACGCGCTGGCGTTCACCACCCGACAGGAGTGCGCCGCCCTCGCCGACGTGCGTCGACCAACTGCCGGGCAGCCGCTCGATCATCTCGTCCAGCCCCGCCGCCGTCGCCGCCTCCCGGACCTCGGCCTCGTCGGCGCCGGGGCGGCCGAGACGCACGTTCTCCTCGATCCCTACCGCGACGACCTGGACCCGTCCCAGGTCCCCCACCTTGCCGCCATCGGCGTCCGATGGGCCGCGCCGGCCGCGCGGGACATCTACCCCCAGGGCCTGCGCACGTTCGTCGACGGGCTGCTCGCGCGGGCCGTGCCCCGTAGCGGGGTCTGAGGGCGGGTGGGGCGCGGCGCAGGTACCGATCCGGGGAGCGGTGGGGGAGCATGCGTGGAAGGCGCCCGACCCGTCCGGACCGGAGGAGACATCCCATGAAGATCCACCTGACCAGCATCTTCGTCGACGACCAGGCCAAGGCCCTGCACTTCTACACCGAGATCCTCGGATTCGTGAAGAAGCACGACGTCCCGCTGGGCGGGCAGGACCGGTGGCTGACCGTGGTCTCGCCCGACGAGCCGGGCGGCACCGAACTCCTCCTGGAACCCGCGGGCCACCCGGCCGTCAAGACCTACCGCGACGCGCTCGTCGGGGACGGCATCCCGCTCGCCCAGTTCGCCGTCGACGACGTCAGGGCCGAGTACGAACGCCTGCGCGGCCTCGGCGTCCGCTTCACCCAGGAGCCGATGGAGATGGGCCCCGTCACCACCGCCGTCCTCGACGACACCTGCGGCAACCTGATCCAGCTCGCGACCGAGCCGAAGTAGAGGCCGCCGCGCCGGCGTGAGGGGCCCGCTTCCCTCCGGGTGGTGCGACCGGTCTCGAGTCGCCCCTGCTGGTCGGCGGGAGCGGCTGGGCCACCAGCGTCACCAGCCTCTTCTGACCGGAGCTAGGACTCGTCCGTCCGCCGGCCCGCGTGCAGTTCGAGGGTGCCGGCGGCCGTGGCGCGGGCCGTGAGGCAGGCTTCGATCTGGCGGCGGAGTGCCGGTTTGGCGAAGCGGCGCAGCGAGGTCGGGGGGACCGTGCGCCATTCCAGGAGCTCCGTCTCGGGCAGGCGGATCCGGGCCAGGGTGGCGGCGTCGAGGGTGCCGCCGTCGTAGAGGAAGCGGACGCGGGCCGGATAGCCGGACCGGTGGGACCAGTTGACGGCGAGCAGCCGGCCCGGGTCGAGGTCGAGGCCGAGTTCCTCGAGGACCTCACGGCGGGCGGCGGTGCGCGGGATCTCGCCGGTGTCGCTGTCGACGCCGCCGCCGGGCAGGTTCCAGTGGTCCGGATCGCCGTACGCGGGCCGCACCAGCAGGACCCCGCCCGCGGAGTCCGTGAACAGCACGCTCGCCGCCGTCAGGGCCTTGGGGCGGGCGGCGCGGTGGCCGGCGGTGTCGTAGGCGCCCGCGTGTTCCAGCTCCGCCCGGCGCGCCGGGTCCAGGCCGGCAGGGGAGCCGGGCTGCGGTACCCCCTCGATCAGGTGCGCGAAGGAGCCCGAGTGCAGGGCTGCCAGGGCGGCGCGCAGGCGGGAGGTCTTCCGGGTGTCCAGGGCCTCGTAGGCCTCCTCCGGGGTGAGCCAGCGCGCCTCGGTGACCTCCCCGTCCGGGAAGGAGATCGCGGAGGCCTCCTCGGGCGTGAGCGGTCCGACGAGGTGGACGTGGACGACGAGGGAGCGGCCGAGGGGCCCCGGCGGGCGGGAGTCCACGGCGAGCAGCCGCCCGACCGGCACGCTCAGGTCCAGTTCCTCCTTCAGCTCGCGGGCCAGCCCCTCCTCCGGGGTCTCGGTGTCCTCCACGCCCCCGCCCGGGAGCTCCAGTTCCGTCTTGTACGAGGTGGTGAGGACGAGGACCCGCCCGTGCGGATCGAGCACGATCCCGGTGGCGGCCACGAGGGGAGAGGGCTGGGCGGCGTAGTAGGCGCGGACCGAGTCGGTGTACGGGGACCCGGGCGGTGGGGGCGGCGGCTGATCCGGCACGGGGGCTCCTGGGAGGTGCGGGGTGGAGGGCACCGTGATCCGTACCCACTCGGGGAGTGTCCATGGGGTGATCCTCGGCGGACGGCGGACGGCGGCGGCCCGGGGCCGGGTGGTTTCAGGCCCGGACGAGGAGCAGGCCGCCCATCGTGACCATGGTCGCCGCGACGAGCCCGTCCAGTGCCCGCCAGGCCGAGGGGTTGCCGAGCGGGCCGCTGAGCAGCCGGGCGCCGTAGCCGAGCGCGCCGAACCAGGTGAGGCTCGCCAGGACGGCCCCGGCGCCGAAGGCCCAGCGCAGGTCGCCGCGGCCGGCGGCGATGGACCCGAGCAGCAGCACGGTGTCGAGGTACACGTGCGGGTTGAGCCAGGTCATGGCCAGGCAGGTCAGTACGGCGCGCCGGGTGGAGGCGGAGCCGGCGGCCCTGCCGGTGGAGTCCGCGGCGAGGGCGGCGCCCGGGTCGGGGCGCAGCACCCGGCGGGCCGCGAGGGCTCCGTAGCCGATCAGGAAGGCGCCGCCGACGAGGCCGACGAGGGTGAGGGCGGGCGGCCAGGCGGTGACGAACGCGCCGACGCCGGCCACGCCGAGGGCGATGAGGGCCGCGTCCGAGAGGGCGCAGATGGCGACCACGGCGAGGACCGATTGGCGGCGTACGCCCTGACGCAGGACGAAGGCGTTCTGGGCGCCGATGGCGACGATGAGGGAAAGGCCGGTGCCGAAGCCCGCGAGGGCCGCCGTGATGATGCCGTGTGTCATGTCTTCGACCGTAGGCAGCGGCGCGGCGAGGAGTACAGCTAAAGATTCTTACGTACCATTAGCCGGCGTGATGGACGAACTGCCTGCCGACCAGGTCCGGACCCTGCTCGCGGTCATCGACGAGGGAACCTTCGACGCGGCGGCCGCCGCCCTGCACGTGACCCCGTCCGCCGTCAGCCAGCGCGTGAAGGCCCTGGAGCAGCGGACCGGGCGGGTGCTGCTGATGCGCACCAAGCCCGTGAGGCCGACCGAGTCCGGGGAGGTCGTCGTGCGCTTCGCGCGGCAGCTCGTCCGGCTGGAGCGCGACGCGCGGGCCGAGCTCGGCATGGCCGAGGGACTGGGGCCGGTACGCCTGCCGATCGCGGTCAACGCGGACTCGCTGGCCACATGGCTGCTGCCCGCGCTGACGGGGGTGCCGCAGGACCCGCCGGTCTGCTTCGAACTGCACCGGGAGGACGAGGCGCACGCGACCGAACTGCTGCGGGACGGACGCGTGATGGCGGCGGTCACCTCACAGCCGGCGCCCGTGGCGGGGTGCACGGTGCGCACGCTGGGGGTCGTGCGGTACCTGCCGGTGGCGAGCCCGGCCTTCGCGGCGCGGCACGTGGGCGAGGCGGTGGAACGGGACCTGCGCAGGGCGCCGGTCGTCGTGTTCGACCGGCTGGACCTGTTCCAGGACGAGTTCGTGCGGC
Source organism: Streptomyces sp. NPDC006450 (assembly GCF_040612195.1). Classification (NCBI taxonomy): domain Bacteria; kingdom Bacillati; phylum Actinomycetota; class Actinomycetes; order Kitasatosporales; family Streptomycetaceae; genus Streptomyces; species Streptomyces sp. NPDC006450. The sequence continues at coordinate 9,563 of NZ_JBEXPT010000112.1, forward strand.
TGGTGACGGGGGACGCGGGCGCCCGGGCCTCGGAGGTGCGCCACTACGTGCCGACATCGGAGGGGTTCTGCGATGCGGTGGTCGCGGGGCTGGGCTGGGCGATGCTGCCGCAGGCACAGGCCGGCCCGCGGGTGGAGGCGGGCGAGCTGGTGGTGATCGCGCCGGGGCGGACCCTGGACGTACCGCTGTACTGGCAGCAGTGGAAGCTGGACTCGCCCGCGCTGTCGATGGTCGCGGAGGCTGTCGCGCGGGCTGCCGCGGGGGCGCTCGGCTAGCGGACGGGCCGCCGGGCGGGTCAGCGGGACCTTGCCGCGGTTGCGTCCGGGCCCCTTGGCCTGCGAGGACAGGTCGGGCGAGGGCTTAGGCTGCGGGCATGGAGTCCTACACCATCGGCCAGGCGGCGCGGCTGCTCGGCGTCAGCGTAGACACGGCCCGCCGGTGGGCCGACGCGGAACGGTTCCCGACGCGTCGGGACGGTACCCGTCGGATGGTCGACGGGCCGGACCTGGCGGCGTTCTGCGTGGAGGTCGCGCAGGAGGGCGGCGACGGCGAGGAGGCCCCGTACACCTCGGCGCGCAACGCCTTCCCCGGCATCGTGACGGGCGTGAAGCTGGGCACGGTCGACGCGCAGGTGGAGATCCAGGCCGGGCCGCACCGGGTGGTGTCCCTGCTGACCCGGGAGGCCGTGGAGGAACTCGGCCTGGAGGTCGGAGCGAGGGCGACGGCGCGGGTGAAGTCCACGAGCGTCTTCATCGACCGGGCCTGAGCGGAAGTCCGCCCGCACGGAAGGGCGCAGCCACAGCCGCGCCCACCGTGCGGGGAGCCGCGCCGGGGAGCGGACAAAGACGGCGGCGCCTCGTGACCTGCGGCCCCGTGGCCTCGTGGTCCGCGTGCCGGTGGCACACTGACCGGTGTTCCGCCGAAGGGGAGTACGTTCGTTGTCCATGTTCAGCAACCTGCGCCGGGCCGTGCGCCGCAGCTACCGGCGGGCCGTCGACCTCAGTCACCCGGTCCGCTCCCCGCTCGGCAGCGCCGTCGTCAACTGCATCGTGTACCGGGAGGGCGTACGCCAGGACGGTCACGCCCACGCCGACGTCGGCGAGGCGCTGCGGCGGGTCCGCAAGACGGGCGAGGGCTTCGTCTGGGTCGGCCTGCACGAGCCCTCGCAGGAGGAGCTCGCCGGGCTCGCCGAGCTGCTGGGCCTGCACCCGCTCGCCGTCGGGGACGCGGTCCAGGCCCACCAGCGGCCCAAGATCGAGCGCTACGACGAGACCCTCTTCGCCGTGTTCAAGACGGTGCGGTACGTGGAGCACGAGGAACTGACCGCGAACAGCGAGGTGGTGGAGACCGGCGAACTCATGGCCTTCGCCGGCAACGACTTCGTCATCACCATCCGGCACGGCGGCCGGGGCACCCTCGGGGCGGTCCGCGAGGAGCTGGAGGCGTTCCCCGAGCACCTGTGCAAGGGGCCGGTCGCCGTCCTGCACGCGCTGGCCGACCACGTGGTGGACGAGTACGTGGCCGTCACGGACGCGGTGCAGAACGACATAGACGCCGTCGAGACCATGGTCTTCAGCGAGCACGGGGGTCGCGGGGACGCCGGCCGGATCTACCAGCTCAAGCGCGAACTGCTGGAACTGCGCAGGGCGGTGGCTCCGCTGGGCCGGCCGCTGCAGCAGCTGAGCACCCTGCCGATCCCGGTCATCCCGGCGGAGATGCGCACCTACTTCCGGGACGTCGCCGACCATCTGACCCGCGCCACCGACCAGATCAGCGCGTACGACGCGCTCCTCGACTCGATACTGCAGGCCCATCTCGCGCAGGTGACCGTCGCCCAGAACGAGGACATGCGCAAGATCACCGCGTGGGCGGCCATCATCGCCGTCCCGACGATGGTCTGCGGGGTCTACGGCATGAACTTCGAGCACATGCCCGAACTGCACTGGACCTACGGGTACCCCCTCGTGCTCGGGGTGATGGTCGTCGCGTGCTTCGTCATCCACCGGGGCTTCCGGCGCAACGGCTGGCTCTGACGGCGTCCGGCCGTTCCCGGACGCGCCCTGCCGTGGTGACGGGAAAACCTGGTGAGGGAGATCGTCCGCACCGGGTAGGGTCCGTGCGTTCACGCGGAGGCACGAGAAACGGCAGGTCAGGCATGGAGCGGTGGGCGGCGGACGCGGACGCGGACGCGGTGGCGGACGCGGTGGCGACGGCGGATGCGGCCGGTGATCCGGCCGGTGAACTGGCCGGGGAACTGGTGCGGTTGGAGCCGCTGGAGCTCCGCCACCACGACGGCCTGTGCGAGGCGGTCCGCGACGGCAGCCTGTGGGAACTGGCGGTGACGATGGTCCCGCACCCGGACGAGGTCCGCGGCTTCATCGAGGACGCGGTCGCGGCGCGGGCGTCGGGCACGCAGATCCCGTACGCGACGGTGGACGCGGCGACGGGGCGGGTCATCGGGTCCACCCGGTTGATGGTCATCAACACCGCGAACCGGCGCCTGGAGATCGGCTGGACCTTCCTCGCCGCGTCCCGGCAGCGGAGCGGTGCGAACGCCGAGGCGAAGCTGCTGATGCTCACGCACGCCTTCGAGACGATGGGGATGAACCGCGTCGAGCTGCTCACGGACGTGCGGAACGCGACGTCGCGGGCGGCGATCACCCGGATCGGCGCGAAGCCCGAGGGCGTGCTGCGCCACCACATGGTCATGCGGGACGGCTGGATCCGCGATACGGCGGTGTACAGCATCACGCGCCCGGAGTGGCCGGACGTGAAGCAGGGGCTGCGGACCCGCCTGGCGGCCCGCGCCGCGGCCGACCGCTCCGAAGACTGAGCGGAGAACGGCCCTACGCCCCCCACCCGAGGCCGCCCCGCCCGGAGCGACCCCCGCCCCGTCAGCGGGTGGCGCGGGTCAGGAAGTGGGTGGGGGCGTCCTAGGTGGCGGTGGTTTCGGCCCGCCTCGCCACCAACTCGGCGAAGCGGCGCATCAGTTCGCGGTCGGCCTCGTCGGGTACCGGCAGCCCCCAGGCGCCGGCGCGCACGCGGAACCCGTGCGGCGCGGAGCCGACGCCGAGCACGGCGTCGATCCCGGTGAGGGTGACCGGCAGAGGGTCGTCGGAGTCGTTCCGGCACGTGTGGATCCGCAGCCCGGCCGCCTCGATGGCGGCGGTGGGTGCGTCTCCGATGGCGAGGACGGCCATCGGCGCCTCCCCTTCCTGCTGTCGTGCGCACTTGTCGTTGATCGCGCATCTGAGCTCCAAGTGGCCGGAATTGACGGCATCTGCGCCACTGTTCTTCGATGGGCCTCCCATGTGCCGTGAATCGGCGTGTCGAGTTCCACTCGCCCGGAGCGGGTCGTGCCGAGGTCTTGAGATAGCGGAACTTCTGGTAGTAAAGTTTCCTAACGAAGTCGCCCGAGCATCAACTCCCTCATGGAGGCACCGTGTTCACCCCCCACCGCAAGCGACTGGCCGTAAGCAGCCTGCTCGGCGCCGCTCTTCTCGCCGTGCCGGTCACCGCACACGCGACCGCCTCCACCCCCACCGCGGCACCGGCCGCCGCGCAGGTGTCGGCCGCCGCCGTCGGACTCGACGACCCGGCGAAGAAGGACATCGCCATGCAGATCGTCTCCAGTGCCGAGAACTCCTCGCTGAACTGGAAGGCGCAGTACAAGTACATCGAGGACATAGACGACGGCCGCGGCTACACGGCCGGCATCATCGGATTCTGTTCCGGCACCCATGACATGCTCGAACTCGTCGAGTACTACACGCAGGTCAAGCCGGGCAACGTGCTCGCGAAGTACCTCCCCGCCCTGAGGAAGGTCGACGGCAGCGATTCGCACGCCGGCCTCGACCCCAACTTCACCAAGGACTGGGTGAAGGCGGCCTCCGACTCCGCCTTCAAGAAGGCCCAGGACCACGAGCGCGACCGCGTCTACTTCAACCCGGCCGTGGGCCAGGGCAAGTCCGACGGTGTCGGCGTGCTCGGCCAGTTCATCTACTACGACGCCATCGTCATGCACGGCGACGGCACCGACTCCACCAGCTTCCGCAACATCCGCAAGCGCGCCCTCTCCAAGGCCAAGCCCCCGGCCCAGGGCGGCAACGAGACCACCTGGCTCCACGCCTTCCTCGACGCCCGGGTCTGGGCGATGAAGCAGGAGGAGGCGCACAGCGACACCAGCCGCGTCGACACGGCCCAGCGCGTGTGGCTCAAGAAGGGCAACCTCAACCTCAACACCCCCCTGGACTGGAAGGTGTACGGGGACCCGTTCCACATCGGCTGACCGCTCCGAGGGGCGTGAGGCGGCGGCCCGGGGCGAACTCCCCTTCCTCCCCGCGCCGCCGCCCGGCGCCGTAGCTCGCACCCCGCACCCACAGCCCGGCACGGGCAGGCGGGTGAGTCAGCCGGCGCTGCCGCTGCTCCGCTCGACCGGGATCCACAGCTGGGAGCCGGTATCCGTGCCGATCTCCACCGGCTGCGTCCGGAGGAACTCCGGACCCGGCCGGCTCGCATACGGGTTCGAGGGGAACCACTGGGTGAACACGTCCCGCCACAGCTCCTGGAGGGAGCTCGGGTACGGCCCGTGGTTGTCGAACACCGCCCACGTCCCGGCCGGCACGTCGAGGGCGTCGAGCCCCTCGGCGACCACCCCGGGGCCGGTGGCCACGCCGACCCAGTAGTCCACCTCGGCGCCCTCCTCCCGGCTGTCGGTCAGATGCACCACCGCCGAGAAGATCCCCTCCGGCTCCCGGCCGGCCAGCGCCTTCATCCGTAGGACCACCCGCTCGTCCAGACTCTCCACGTGCGCCGTGGCGGCCTCGTTGGGCCCCTCGTGCACGAGCGGCACCCGGGCCTTCCTGCCGACGACCCGGAACGGCTCCTTCTCCACGATCCGGTACCGCATGGTCGTACTTCCCTCGACGACGACCCGGAAGGACATGCGGGGCTGCGCCGTGAGCACCGCGCCCGTGCGCCGTGCCTCGCCCGGCCCGATGCCGTGCACCGACCGGAACGCCCTGGCGAACGCCTCGCCCGAGCCGTACCCGTACCGCACCGCGACATCGAGCAGCGTCAGCTCCCCGGCCAGTACATCCGCCCCGGCGAGCGTCATCCGCCGGCGCCGCACGTAGACCGGGAGCGGCATCCCGGCGAGCGCGGAGAACAGCCGCCGGAAGTGGTACTCCGACACGGCCGCGATCCGGGCCACCTCGGCCATGTCGATCTCCTGGTCGAGGCAGGACTCCAGGTGCTCCAACGCCTGGTTCAGCCGCTCCAGCACGTCGTCCGTCCTTCCTCCGCGGTGGGTGTGGGGCCGCCTTGCCGGAGTGGAGCAGCGTGTGCGCGCGCCCCGCCAGACAAAACCGGTGCGGGAACTGTCGGGCGGGGAGACGGGGTGCCGTCCGAGGCTTGGGCCATGACCGACATTAAGGGATTGTGCGCACCGCGGTTCGCCGCCGTCCGCGAGGCGCTTGCGGTGTTGCTCGGCAAGGACGACGTCGGCGCCTCGGTGGCCGTCTACCTCGACGGCGAGCCGGTGGTCGACCTCTGGGGCGGGTACGCCGACGCGGACCGCTCCGCCGATTGGGAGCGCTCCACCCTCACGTGCGTGAACTCGACGACCAAGAATATGACGGCCCTGTGCGCGCTGATCCTGGCCGACCGGGGCCTGCTCGACCTGTCCGCTCCGGTCGCCGCCTACTGGCCCGAGTTCGCCGCGGCCGGCAAGGAGGGCGTGCTGGTACGGCACGTGCTGTCGCACACCGCGGGGCTGCCGGACCTGCCCGGGCCGCCGGCGGTGGAAGAACTCTACGACTGGGAGCGCGCGACGGCGGGGCTGGCCGCGCAGGCGCCCGCCTGGGAACCGGGAACGGCCGCCGGCTATCACGCGCTCACCTTCGGGTTCCTCGTGGGGGAGATCGTCCGCCGTATCACCGGCCGCAGCCTCCGTGCGTTCTTCGCGGAGGAGGTGGCAGGTCCGCTGGGCGCGGATTTCCACATCGGGCTCCCCCCGGAGCACGACCACCGGGTCGCACCGCTCATCGCGCCGCCGTCGCTGACCGACGAGTACGCCGCCAGTGCGCCGCCCGGCCCGGACGGGGTACGCGCGGAGAGTGCCGCAGTCGCCGTCCGGGTCAGGGACGTCAACTCCTCGGCCTGGCGCCGTGCGCAGATCCCCGCGGTGAACGGCTTCGGCCATGCCCGCTCGGTCGCCCTGGTCCAGTCGGTCCTGGCGAACCGCGGAACCGCCGGCGGCGTGCGACTGCTGTCTCCCCAGGGGTGCGAGCCCGCGTGGCAGGAGGTGTTCAGCGGTGCGGACCGCGTGCTGGGTACGCCGATGACCTGGACGGCGGGCTTCGGGAAGTTCGGCAACACCTTCGGCTGGGGCGGCTGGGGCGGCTCCCTGGTCGTGAGTGATCCCGACGCACGGATGACGGTCGCCTACGTCATGAACCAGATGCTCGACCGGGAGCGGCAGCAGGACGACCGCGGGATGGAGATCGTCATGGCCGCGTACGGCGGACTGCACTGACGGCGGCCCACGGGGGCGCGCAGCCGGTACGGACCGGTGTCCGTGGGTGGGAGGCTGGACGGCATGAGCGGTGAGGGCGTGAGCAGCAGCGGTGAGAGCGACGGCAGCGGTGACGGCGAAGGCAGCGGTGGGGGCGGCGGCGGTACGCAGCCGGCCCCCGCGCGGATCCTGGTCGTCGACGACGATCCGACGGTGGCGGAGGTCGTCACCGGCTACCTGAGGCGCGCCGGCCACACGGTGGAGAGCGTCGCCGACGGCCCGGCGGCGCTCGCCCGGGCCGCCCTGTTGCGGCCGGACCTGGTCGTACTGGACCTCATGCTGCCGGGTCTGGACGGGCTGGAGGTGTGCCGCAGGCTCCGCGCGGCCGGCCCGGTGCCCGTGATCATGCTGACGGCGCGGGGCGACGAGGACGACCGGATCGCGGGACTGGAACGGGGCGCCGACGACTACGTCACGAAACCGTTCAGCCCGCGCGAACTGGTCCTGCGGGTCGCCTCCGTGCTGCGGCGCGCGGCGGCCGCCGGGGCCGCGGTCGCCGGTGCGGCGGAGGCCCCCCTCACGGGCGCCGGGATCACGCTCGACCCGGCCACCCACCGGGCCGCGAAGGACGGACGCGAACTGGCGCTCACTGTGCGGGAGTTCGACCTGCTCGCGCACTTCCTCCGGTACCCGGGCCAGGCGCACGGGCGGGAGGAGCTGATGCGCGAGGTGTGGGGCTGGGACTTCGGCGACCTGTCGACGGTGACCGTGCACGTACGCCGCCTGCGCGCCAAGGTCGAGGAGGACCCGGGGAGGCCGAAGCTGATCCAGACGGTGTGGGGCGTCGGCTACCGCTTCGAACCGGGCGAGGTGGCCGCGGCATGAAGGACATCCTGCTCATCGCAGTGTTCGCGTTCGGCGGGGCCGTGTGCGCGGGGGCGGTCGGCGCGCTCGTGCTGAGGCTGGTGCGGCACCGGTCGGTGGCGGTGTCCCTGACCGTGGTCGCCGCCGTGACGGTCACCGCGATGCTGGCCGGGACGCTCGCCGTGGCCCAGGCGATGTTCCTCTCCCGGCACGACCTCGGGGTGGTCACCCTGGTCGTCGCGATGGCGGCGGTGGTCGCGCTGGCCGTGGCGCTGCTGCTGGGGCGGTGGGTGGTGGCCCGCAGCCGGGAACTGTCGCTGGCCGCGCGGGACTTCGGCGACGGGGGCAGCTTCGCGGCGCCGCCGGGACTGGCGACCGCGGAACTGGTGGCACTGTCACGGGAGTTGGCAGCGACGAGCGAGAAGCTCGCGGTGTCCCGGGAACGGGAGCGGGCGCTGGAGACCTCGCGGCGGGAGCTGGTGGCCTGGATCTCGCACGACCTGCGGACCCCGCTGGCAGGGCTGCGGGCGATGTCCGAGGCCCTGGAGGACGGAATGGCGGAGGATCCGGCGCGCTACCACCGGCAGATCCGCACCGAGGTGGACCGGCTCAACTCCATGGTCGGGGACCTCTTCGAGCTGTCCCGCATCCACGCGGGTGCGCTGGCGCTGAGCCCGAGCCGGATGTCCGTGTACGACCTGGTCGGCGACGCGCTGTCCGGGGTGCACCCGCTGGCGCGGGAGCGCGGGGTGCGGCTCGACGGCGGAGCGGTGGACCGGGTGCCGGTGGAGGTGGACGGCAAGGAGATGACACGGGTCCTGGCCAACCTGCTGATCAACGCGATCCGGCACACACCGGCGGACGGCACGGTGGCGATCGCGGCCTCCGTACGGGCGGACGGGGGAGCGGTGGTCGTCTCCGTGACGGACGGCTGCGGAGGGATCCCGCCGCAGGACCTGCCGCGGGTCTTCGACACGGGCTGGCGGGGCACCCCGGCACGGACGCCTCCAGCGGGGGTGGCATCGGTGCCGGCGCCTCCGGCGGGGGCGGGGCTGGGGCTGGCGATCGTACGGGGCATCGTGGAGGCGCACGCGGGGCGGGCGGCGGTGCGCAACGTTCCCGGAGGGTGCCGGTTCGAGGTGACCTTGCCGCTGCCGGCCTGAGTTCGGCCGGGGGCCGGGCGCCGCCCCGAGTCCGCGCCTCGAACGCCGGGGGGCGAGGTCCAGGACGAGGGAATCGGGGCCGTGAAGACGCAGAGTGGTAACGATGTGGGAGTCGATGAAGCCCGATCCGGCGTGACGGGCACGCGCATGACCGGGAGGTTGCGGACGTCCGGGGGCGCGTGGAGGGCTCCCGCACCCCGGTGTAGGACTTGCGTCGGGTCATTTCGTCACGGGTGGTGAGGAGATGGGGGCAGAGGGTCCCAAGTTGCGTCCGGTACCGGTGTGTTTGAGCCGCCGAGCGGCGAAAAGTAACCCTTTTGGTGCCCTGTCAACTGGCTTGACCGCGACGTAAGCGGGGCATAAGTTCTGCCCCGGCTCGCTCCATCAGGACCGGCCCACCAACCGTCTCTTGGGGGGACTCATGCACTACTACATCGACGTTCTGAAGAAGTACGTCGTCTTCTCCGGCCGCGCGCGCCGCCAGGAGTACTGGATGTTCTTCCTCTTCAACCTCGCGGCCCTGATCATCGTCGCCATCCTCGACTCGGTCATCGGCACCTCGCCGCTGCTGTACGCGCTCTACGCGCTGGCCACCTTCCTCCCCAACCTGGGCCTCACCGTCCGCCGCCTGCACGACAGCGGCAAGTCCGGCTGGTGGATCCTCGTCGCCCTGATCCCGCTCGTCGGCGGCATCTGGCTGCTCGTTCTGCTGGCCACCGAGGGCCAGCCGAACCCGAACGAGTACGGCCCGAGCCCGAAGGCCGTCCACGCCTGAGCAGGTCCGTGAGCAGAAGTGCCTGAGCGTCGCCCTGGCTGAAAGCAGCCGGTGGCGGCGCTTTCGCCGTTTTCGGGCGGCCCGGGCGGTCCCGGCCACCCAGCGTGACGTGTGTCTCGTACGGGCTTGGGTCGGGGGCTGTCCAGACCGGCCCGATCACGAGATATCTTGATGTCGAGCAATGTTGCAGACGAGAGACGCAGACTGTGGAGCGGAGCATCCGGTGACTGACTCGACCATCATCTACACGCACACTGACGAGGCCCCGGCCCTCGCGACGTATTCGTTCCTGCCTGTGATCCAGGCGTACGCGTCGACGGCCGGTGTGAATGTCGAGACCCGTGACATCTCCCTGGCAGGTCGGATCATCGCCAGCTTCCCCGAGTACCTGGAAGAGGGCCAGCGGATCGCGGACGCCCTCGCCGAGCTCGGCGAACTGGCGAAGACCCCGGGCGCCAACATCATCAAGCTGCCCAACGTCTCGGCGTCGATCCCGCAGCTCAAGGCCGCGGTCGCCGAGCTCCAGGGCCAGGGCTACGCGCTTCCGGACTACCCGGACGACCCGAAGAGCGACGAGGAGCGCGAGGTCCGCGCCCGGTACGACAAGATCAAGGGCAGCGCCGTCAACCCGGTCCTGCGCGAGGGCAACTCCGACCGCCGCGCCCCCGCCTCGGTCAAGAACTACGCCAAGGCGCACCCGCACCGCATGGGCGCCTGGACCGCCGAGTCGAAGACGAACGTCGCCACCATGGGCGAGAACGACTTCCGCTCCACCGAGAAGTCCGCCGTGATCGCCGAGGCCGGCACGCTGCGCATCGAGCACGTCGACGCCGACGGCGCCGTCACGGTGCTCCGCGACTCCGTACCGGTCCTCGCCGGTGAGGTCGTGGACGCGTCCGTCCTGCACGTCGACGCGCTGCGCACCTTCCTGAACGACCAGATCGGGCGCGCCAAGGCCGAGGACGTCCTGTTCTCCGTGCACCTCAAGGCCACGATGATGAAGGTCTCCGACCCGATCATCTTCGGCCACGTGGTCCGCGCCTTCTTCCCGAAGACCTTCGCCCGCTACGGCGAGACCCTGGCGGCCGCCGGCCTGTCCCCCAACGACGGCCTCGGCACCATCCTGAACGGTCTGGGCGCGCTGCCCGAAGCCGACGCGATCAAGGCCTCCTTCGACGCCGAGATCGCCGAGGGCCCGGCCCTCGCGATGGTGGACTCCGACAAGGGCATCACCAACCTGCACGTGCCGTCCGACGTCATCGTCGACGCCTCAATGCCGGCCATGATCCGCACCTCCGGTCACATGTGGGGCCCGGACGGCGCCGAGGCCGACACCCTCGCCGTCCTCCCGGACAGCAGCTACGCCGGTGTCTACCAGGTCGTCATCGACGACTGCCGCGCGCACGGCGCGTACGACCCGTCCACGATGGGCTCGGTGCCGAACGTCGGCCTCATGGCCCAGAAGGCCGAGGAGTACGGCAGCCACGACAAGACCTTCGAGCTGGCCGCCGCCGGCACCGTCCGCGTCGTCGACGCCTCGGGCGCCACGGTCCTGGAGCAGGAGGTCGCCGCCGGCGACATCTTCCGCGCCTGCCAGACCAAGGACGCGCCGATCCAGGACTGGGTCAAGCTCGCCGTCACCCGCGCCCGCGCCACCGGCGTCCCGGCCGTCTTCTGGCTCGACGAGGGCCGCGCGCACGACGCGCAGCTGATCGCCAAGGTCAAGACGTACCTCGCCGACCACGACACCGACGGTCTGACCATCAAGATCCTGTCGCCGGTCGAGGCCACCGCGTACTCCCTGGAGCGCATCCGCCGCGGCGAGGACACCATCTCGGTGACCGGCAACGTGCTGCGCGACTACCTGACCGACCTGTTCCCGATCCTGGAGCTGGGCACCAGCGCCAAGATGCTGTCGGTCGTCCCGCTGATGAACGGCGGCGGCCTCTTCGAGACCGGCGCCGGCGGCTCCGCCCCGAAGCACGTCCAGCAGCTCGTCAAGGAGAACTACCTGCGCTGGGACTCCCTCGGTGAGTTCCTCGCGCTGGCCGTCTCCTTCGAGCACCTCGCCACCACCACCGGCAACGCCCGCGCCCAGGTGCTGGCCGACACCCTGGACCGGGCGACCGGCACCTTCCTCAACGAGGACAAGTCGCCGAGCCGCAAGCTGGGCGGCATCGACAACCGCGGCAGCCACTTCTACCTCGCCCTGTACTGGGCGCAGGAGCTGGCGCGCCAGACCCAGGACCCGAAGCTGGCCGCCGCCTTCGACCCGCTGGCCAAGACGCTGGCCGAGTCCGAGGAGAAGATCGTCGGCGAGCTCATCGCCGTCCAGGGCGCCCCGGCGGAGATCGGCGGCTACTACCAGCCCGACGCCGCCAAGGCCTCGGCGATCATGCGGCCGTCCGCGACGCTGAACGCGGCGCTCGCCATCCTTGGCTGACGTCCGCCAGGGCAAGGCTGAGGTCCGCCAGGGCAGGGCTGAGGTCCGCCAGGGCAGGGCTGAGGTCCGCCAGGGCAGGACCGAGGTCCGTCCGGGCTGAGGTCCACCGCTTCCACGGGTCCGCCCCGGTCGGCAGTCGCCGACCGGGGCGGGCCCGGGGGCGCGCGCGGCAG
>NZ_JBEXPT010000113.1:0-21307 GCF_040612195.1 Streptomyces sp. NPDC006450
GTGACCTGCCCCCTCCGCCCTCCCGCGCGGGGCGTGTTACTCTTTCTCTACTTTGGCGTCCCCGGGGGCCCGGGCCGGGGGGGGGGGGGGGGGGGGGGGGCCCGCCGCGCCCCCCCCGCCCGGGTCAGCGAAAACGATCAGGCTGAGGCCGTAGCCCGTCAGTCGCTGCGGCGTGCGATCCGGCGCCGAGCGGCGAGGCCCAGGACCGCGGCAGCGGCGGCGGCGGCGCCGCCGACCAACAGAACCGTTTCGGTGCGTACCCAACCGGTGGCCGGTTCACTGGTAGGTGCGGGGCCCGGCTCGGCGGCGGAATTGAACGTGACGTCCACCTGCGCGGTGCTGTCACGCACGCACGACGCGCAGTGCGCCGTGAAAATGACGTGCCTGATCCCGACTTCCCCCACTGCGGCCTGTGCGGGGGTGCTCGCGAGTACCGCCGGGACCGCGGCGCCGAGGAGCGCCACGCCTGCGCCCATCCGGGAAAGCTTCATAGCGACCCGACGGTCGGTCACGGGGCCGGCGCCAGGAACTGGGTGGCCGCCAGGCGTGCGTACAGGCTGTCTTGGCCCAGCAGTTCCGCATGGGTGCCCACCGCGCGTACCCGCCCCGCGTCCATCACCACGATCCGATCCGCGTGGGTCACCGTGGAGAGGCGGTGTGCCACGACGAGGACGGTGGTCGTCCGGGCGGCATGCGTGATGACGTCGCGTACCGCGAGTTCGTTGCCGGCGTCGAGCTGCGAGGTCGCCTCGTCCAGGAGCAGCAGCCGGGGTTTGCGCAGCAGGGCGCGGGCGATGGCGATGCGTTGCCGTTCGCCGCCCGACAGCTTGGTGCCGCGGTGTCCGACGGGGGTTTCCAGGCCCTGCGGCAGGCGGTCCACCAGTGCGTCCAGGTTTGCTCGGACCAGGACGTCGTGGATGTCCTGGTCGCTCGCGTCGGGCGCCGCGAAGATCAGGTTCTCCCGCCAGCGTCCCGGCCAGGACCGGAGTGTCCTGCTCCACGTATCCGATGGCGCTCCGCAACTCCGGCAGCGACCAGTCGCGGACGTCCTTGCCGTCGACCAGAACCCGGCCCCCGGTCGTCTCGTAGAACCGCTCGACCAGCGCGAAGATCGTCGACTTGCCCGCCCCGAGGGGCCGACGAAGGCCGTCATCCCGGCGCTCTGCACCTCGAAACCGACCTGGTGGTGGACAGGCGGAGGTCATCGCGGTAGCGGAAACTCACGTCCTCGAAGCGGACCGACGCCGGGCCGTCGACCCCCGTCGATGTCCCGGGGCACTCGGTGAGCTCCCGTTCCAGGGGCTCCGTTTCAAGCCGCTCCACCTCGGCAATGCGGGCGACGGCCGCCGATCCTTCCTGATACTTGGAGGCCGCCTCGACGAGCCTGTCCACCGGCTCGATGACATAGAAGAGGTAGAGCAGGAAGGCGATCAGAGTGGACACGGGGATCGCCCCGGAGGCCACGCGCGCCCCGCCGACCCCGAGCACCGCGAGGAACGAGAGCTGCATGGCCAGACCGACCGACCCCTCCGCCACCGCCTCCCACTTCGCGCCTGTCACGCCGTGCCGCCACGACCGCTGCAGTGCCGCGTCGGCGACCGCGGTCTCGCGCTGTTCGGCACCTGACGCCTTGACCGTCCGCAAGGCACCGAAGATTCGTTCGAGGACGGAGGAGACCTCCCCAACCGCCTCCTGCGCACGCTCGGTGGCCTGCGCGATCCTGGGCATCACCAGGGCGACGGCCCCGCCGATCAGCACGCCACAGCCAGGGTGACGCCGAGCAGCACGGCGTCCAGGAAGGCCATCATGACGATGGCCGCGGCCAGGGTCACGGCGCCGGTGGCACCGTTGACGACCGAGGCCGACCCCCGGGCGTCGAAGGATCCACCGGCGGAGGACGCCACCTCGGAGCCGCCAGACGACTTCCCGTCCTCGGCTGTGCTGCGCAGCGAAGGCCGGCGTTCCGTCCGGCTGAGCGGACCGACCTCGACCGACTGGCCCGGGCCACGGCGGTGCCGGCGGCGCCGCACCGACTCGCGCAACCCGGCGTACGCGCTGGACCGCATGGCTCGCGGTGCCCGTGAGCCCGGCCGACGCACCCACGGCCGGCGCTGCCACCACCAAATCCACCCCGGTGTCACCCGGGTTCACGATCCGGTGACGCGGACTACCGCTCCAGGGAGGGGAGCTCGTCAGGAGCCGGACAGATGCGCCGGCCGGCGTGATCGAACACGTACAGCTGCGCCAGGTCTACCAGCAGCGGAATCTGGCCCCCGGCCCGTACCCGTACGTGCGGTCCGGTGCGCACCACGAGGTCGCTGCGCACCGCCCCTCGCCGTGCCGGACCGATGGTCGCCTCCGGCTCCCAGGCGGCTCCCGCCGGATCCTCCAGGACCGCTACCGGACCGGACAGCCGTTCCATGGCACGCTTCCCGAGCCGGCTGAGGCCGCTCTGCCGCTGCTTGGTGCGGCGTCGGGGAGCGGTCGGGTTCCGGGGTGCTTCCAGGTCGGCCACCACCGCGGGGCGCGAGCCGGTGTCCACGTGGACCAGCGCCTCGTGGCCCTGGTACTCGACGTGCTCGACGATGCCCGTCATCGCCACCTCGCCCGGCCGTGCCTGGCTGGGCGAGGCTATCCGGACCGCCTCCGACCGCAGGCCCACGATGATCGGGCGCTCCTGCTGGATCCGGAGCAGCTGGTGATCGGGGCTGAGGGGCTGGGGAAGGGTGAGCCGGTGCCGTCCCAGATCGACCCACATGCCAGCGCCCAGCGGTGCGTGGACGACGGCCTGGAGCAAACTGATGCGGGGTGTTCCGATGAACGCGGCGACGAACACGTTCGCCGGCAGGGCGTAGGTGTCCCTCGGTGAGCTGACCTGCTGCAGGACGCCGCCCCGCATGACCGCCACACGGTGGCCGAGGGACATGGCCTCGGACTGGTCGTGCGTGACGTACACCGTGGTGACACCGAGTTCGGAGGTCAGCCGGGCGATCTCGGCCCGCAGGTGGCCGCGGAGCTTCGCGTCCAGGCTGGAGAGCGGCTCGTCCATCAGGAACACCGACGGGCGGCGGGAGATGGCCCGGCCCATCGCGACCCGCTGGCGCTCGCCGCCGGAGAGCTGTCGGGGGAATCGGTCGAGGAGGTCTTCGATGCCCAGCATCCGGGCCGTGGCCTCCACCCGCGGCTCGTGATCCCCGCGGGGGTCGCGCAGTTTCAGCGGAAATCCGATGTTGGCGCGGCCCGTCATGTTCGGATAGAGCGCGAAGCTCTGGAACACCATCGCGATGTCCCGCTCGCTCGGCGGCACGTGGTTGGCGTACGCGCCGTCGAGGAACAGCTCGCCCTCGGTGATGTCCTCCAGTCCCGCGATCATCCGCAGGACGGTCGACTTGCCGCAGCCCGAAGGCCCCAGCAGCACCAGGAACTCGCCCGGCTCGACAGTGAGGGAGACGTGCTCGACGGCGGGGGAGTCCCGCCCGTATCTCTTGCTGACATCACGCAACTCGATGGTTCGACCCATGACGATCCGCCCGGCGCTGGGAATGGTGGAGGGAGAGGAGGGTGGGGGAGATGAGGTCAGAAGTTAGCCCACGCCGCGGTGTGAGGGAACACCCTGAGCGAGATCGAACGAGCGGACCCGGGAGGTGGCCGTGGCCGACGTTGACGCGGCCCCCCATCGGGGCCAACTGCCTTCCGGGCAAAGCGATGTACGCCGGCGCCGCCCGAAGCACGGGCCGGCACCGGCGTACGCATGAGCGGGAGGCCCACCCGTCTGCCGGAGGTGGGCGCTGAAGGTTCCGCGGGGAGGGGCTAGGCGTTGCCGGGAGCGTGCAGCTCGCCCGTCCGTGCCACCGCCGCGTACCAGCGGGCGCTCGACTTGGGTGTGCGCTCCAGGGTGTCGTAGTCGACGTGGATCGCCCCGAAGCGTTTCGCGTACCCGTACGACCACTCGAAGTTGTCGAGCAGCGACCAGAGGAAGTAGCCGCGCACGTCCACCCCGTCGGCGATCGCCCGGTGTACGGCCTCGAGGTGCGTGTGGACGTACGCCGCCCGTTCCGGGTCGTGGACCGTCCCGTCCGGACCGACCTCGTCCTCGTACGCCGCTCCGTTCTCACTGATGACCAGCGGCAGACCGGGATAGCGAGTGGCAGTCCGGGTCAGCAGGTCGTACAGCGCGTTCGGGTCCACCGGCCAGCCCATCGCGGTGCGTTCACCCGGAGCCCGGTGGAAGGCGACTTCGTCCGCGCCGGGCCAGGGTGAGTGCTCGCTGTTGCCGTGCCCGTCGTCCTGCGGCCGTTCCGCGCCCTTCGCGACGTGCGAGACGACCGTCGGGGTGTAGTAGTTGACGGCGAGCAGGTCCAGGGGCTGGTGGATCGTGGCGGCGTCGCCGTCCCGGACGAAGGACCAGTCGGTGAGGTGGGCCGTGTCCGCGAGGAGGTCTTGGGGATAGGCGCCTTCGAGCATGGGGCCGAGCCAGATCCGGTTGCCGACGGCGTCGATGCGCCGGGCCGCGTCCTGGTCCTCGGAGGAGGGGGTCAGGGGGCGGACCTCGTGGAGGTTGAGGGAGACCGCGAGCTGAGCGTCCCCCGGCAGTGCGGTGCGCAGGGCCTGGACGGCGAGGCCGTGGCCGAGGTTGAGGTGGTGGGCCGCGCGCAGGGAGGCGACCGGGTCGGTCCGGCCGGGGGCATGGACCCCGGACCCGTAGCCGAGGAACGCGCTGCACCAGGGCTCGTTGAGGGTGATCCAGCGCTTGACCCGGTCTCCGAGGGCATCGGCCACCAGGCCCGCGAACTCGGCGAACCGCTCGGCGGTGGAGCGCTCGGGCCAGCCTCCGGCGTCCTCCAGGTGCTGGGGGAGGTCCCAGTGGTAGAGAGTGAGGGCGGGTTCGATGCCGGCGGCGAGCAGTTCGTCGACGAGCCGGCGGTAGAAGTCCAGGCCCTTCTGCACCGCCGGGCCGCGTCCGGTCGGCTGGACGCGGGACCAGGAGACGGAGAACCGATAGGCACCCAGGCCGAGTTCGGACATCAGGCGGACGTCTTCGGAGAAGCGGTGGTAGTGGTCGACGGCCACGTCGCCGGTGTGGCCGTCGAAGACCTTGCCGGGGGTGTGGGAGAAGGTGTCCCAGATGGACGGGGTACGGCCGTCCTCGCGGGCGGCGCCCTCGATCTGGTAGGCGGCGGTGGCCGTGCCCCACAGGAAGTCGGATGGGAAGGTACGGACGGTGGTGAGTGGCCGGGTCTCGGACGCGGTCATAGGAGAGCGCTCCCAACGCGAGCTTGGATGGTGTGGTGCGGACAGGGGGAACGGAGCCGGCCGCTTCGTGACCGGCCGGTCAGGACGGGACGGGGCGGTAACGAGGGGGCCGGGCGGTAAGGAAGGGGCCGGGGGGGAAAAGGAAGGGGCCGGGCTCTGCGGACGGGACCGGGCGGTCAGTTCTTGACGGCGCCGGCGGTGATGCCGCCCACGATGTGCTTGCCGAGCACGGCGAAGACCAGGAGCAGCGGCAGCGTGGATATGAGCGCGCCGGTCAGCACGACGGCCTGGTCGACGGTGTGGTTGCCCGCGCCGAGGCCCGCCAGAGCGACCTGGAGGGTCGGGTTCCCGTCGGGGGTCAGTGCGATGAAGGGCCAGAAGAAGTCGTTCCAGGCCTGGACGAACACGAGCATCCCCAGGACAGCCATCGCGGGCCGGGCGACGGGGAAGACCACGTGCCAGATGATGCGCAGGCTGTGCGCACCGTCCATCCTGGCCGCCTCCACCAGCTCCACCGGCAGCGCCTCGATGAGGTATTGGCGCATGAAGAACACGCCGAAGGCGGCGACGAGCGAAGGCAGGACGACGGACTGGAGCTGATCGACCCAGCCGAGGTCGGTGATGATCTGGTAGAGCGGGATCACGCTGAGCTGCGGCGGGATGGTCATGGTGGCGACCACGAGGGCGAGCAGCGCGCCGCGGCCCTTGAAGGGAAGTTTGGCGAAGGCGAAGCCGGCCAGGGTGGAGAACAGCACGGTGGAAAGGGCGACGAGCGAGGCGACGACGGTCGTGTTGACCAGTGCCTCGCCCATGTCGACCTGGTTCCAGGCGAAGGAGAGGTTGTCGAAGAGCCGCGGGCCGGGCAGGAGCGGGGCCGGGGCCTCGACCACGCGCTCGCCCGTGTGGGAGGCGGCGACGAGGTTCCAGTACAGCGGGAAGAGGGAGACGAGGGCGGCCAGTCCGAGGAGGACGTAGGTCAGTGGGCCCGCGTGGTGCTGGCGGCCCGGCGACTGGCGGAACCGGCCGGGGCGCGGTGCCTTGGTGCTGGTCGTGTCGAGTGCGTGGGCCATGAGCTCAGCTCCCCGCCTTCTTGCGCATGGGGCCGACGGAGCCGCTGGTCCGGCGGCGCCTGAGGTCGCGGTTCTGGTGGGAACGGGTGATCAGGGCCTGGATGCCGCCGATCAGCAGGAGGAGGAGCAGCATGACCCACGCGATGGCGGAGGCCTGCCCGAGTGCTCCGGTCACCCAGCCCTTCTCGTACATGAGCAGGCTCAGCGTCTGGAACTGGTTCCCGCTGCCGCCGCTGATGCCGACGCTGCCGCCGAAGAGCATCGGCTCGCCGAAGAGCTGGGTGGCGCCGATGGTGGAGACGATGACGGTGAAGAGGATCGTCGGTCGGATGGAGGGGATGGTGACACTGAGGAACTGGCGCCAGCGCGATGCCCCGTCCAGCGCGGCGGCCTCGTAGAGGTCCTGCGGTACGGCTTGCATCGCCGCCAGGTAGATGAGGGCGTTGTATCCCGTCCAGCGCCAGGTGACGATCACTGAAATCGCTATCTGGGCAGGCCACTTGGACGATTCCCAGGAGACCGGGTCGAAGCCCACCCAGCCCAGGACCGTGTTGATCAGGCCGTAGTCGGTGTTGAAGAGCTGGGCGAAGACGAGCGTCGCCGCCGCGATCGAGGTGGCGTACGGGGCGAGGATGGCCACGCGGAAGAAACCCCGGCCGCGGAGACGGTAGTTGAGCAGGTGCGCGAGGCCGAGGGCCATCAGCAGCTGGGGAACGGTGGAGATCACACCGATGGTGAAGGTGTTGGCGAGGGCGTTCCAGAAGAACTCGCTGGTGGCCAGGGAACTGTAGTTCTCCAGCCCCTTCCACTGCGAGCTGCCGCCGAGTTCGACCCGGTGGAGGGAGAGCCAGCCGGTGTAGATCAGAGGGAAGAGCCCGAAAGCGGCGAAGGTGAGGAAGAAGGGGGCGATGAAGACGTAGGGGATCGCCTTCAGATCGAAGCGGTACAGCGTGCTCCGCAGGCTGCTCCGGCCGGAGGGCCGCTGCCTGCGGGTTCGGGACCGGGAGCCTGAGTCAGGGTCCGGGAGTTGGGTGTCGGGCGGTGGGGAGCTGTTGTCCGTCGCCCGTACGGGGGTGGCCACGGGGGCGTCCTTCCAGGTGGATGAGTGCGGTGTGCGGAAGGCGACAGCCCGCCGCCGTCCGCGGGGAGGCGGTGAGTGGCGGCGGGCTGTCCTGCTGCTCCGCTACTTGTCGATCTTGTCGTCGACCAGCTTCTTCACGTTCTCCCAGGCCTTCACCGGGTCGGTGCCGCGCTGCTCGATGTCGAGGATGCCGTTGTCGGTGAGGAAGGTCTTCACCTGGCCGTCCCAGCGGCTGATCGGCGCGGGCGTGATGCCGGCCGCGGCCTCCGAGTAGATCTTGCCGACCGGGGTGTCACCGAAGTACGGCAGCTTGGCGTCCTGGACGGCCGCCGACGTGAGCGTGTCCTTGGTGGAGGGGATGTTGCCGTTCACGCCGAAGACCTTGGCGTGCTGGGCAGGCGCGGTGAGCCAGGCGGCGAGCTCGGCCGCCTCCTTGGCGTGCTTGCCGGACTTCGGTACGGCGAGGAAGGAACCGCCCCAGTTGCCGGCCACGGGCGGCGCGGCGATGTCCCACTTCCCTTGGTTCTCCGGGCCCGCCTGGTCCTTGATGATGCCCGTCATCCAGCTGGGACAGGCGACGGTGGCGAACTTCGCGTTCTTGAAGGCCGCGTTCCAGGTGCCCTTCTCGTCGAACTGGCGCAGCTTGGCGGTCAGTTCGCCCTTGGTCGCCGCCACGGCGGTGTCCCACGCCTTCTTCACGCCCGGGCTGTTCTCGTAGTCCAGCTCGCCCTTGGTGTTGGCGTACTGCACGGGCTGGCTGGAGATGACAGCGTTGAACAGGCCGCTGGCGGAGTCGTGGAAGGCGGTCCCGGCCGGGGCGCTCTTCTTGTACGTCTCTCCGGTCTCGATGAACTTCGCCCAGTCGCCCGCCCAGAGCTTGGCGACCTCGGTGCGCTCGGTCGGGAGCTTGGCCTGGGCGAAGAGGTCCTTGTTGTAGCAGATCGCCATCGGGCCGATGTCCGTGCCGAGACCTATGACCTTGCCGTCGCCCGTGGTGGCCTGCTTCACCTTCCAGTCGAGGAACGCGCCGAGGTCCGCCCCTCCCGTCTTGCCGAGGTCGGCCCACTTGTCCGCCATGGCGGGACCGGTCGCCTCCGCGATGTAGCCCACCTCCAGTGCCTGGATGTCGGCGAGACCGCTGTCGCGGGAGAGGCGCAGCTTGAGCGTGTCCCAGTACTTCTGGCCGTCCGCGACGTTCGACTCTTCGATCTTGATGTTCGGGTGGGTCTTCGTGTACTCGGCGTAGAGCTTGGCGCCGGTGGCGTCGTCGTAGCCGAAGGAGCCGAAGGTTCCGATCCGCAGCGTGATCTGCTCGCCGCCGGCCGCGCCGTCGCCCTTGCCGTTGTCCCCGTCGCTGCCGCAGCCGGTGAGCAGGGCCGTACCGGTCGCCACGACGGCGACCGCGGCGACCGCGTTGATCGCGGTGCGGCGTCCGCGACCGTGTCTGCTGCTGGAAGTGCGCATTCCACTCTCCTCGTCCAAGGTGGTGCTCGTTGTGCGCCAGGAAGTCCGGCGGGCTGTTCGCGGCTCGGCGAGGGCCCTGCCCGGACCTGATGTGAAGGCCGTTGTCGCACCCCTGGATGGGAGCGCTCCCACGTCGTTGCCGGAAGGTTGCTGCCTGGCGGGTGCGAATGTCAAGAGATGAACGCGAATTCATGACGCAGTCGGGTCCGAGGGGAAGCCCGCCGTCAGCTTGTAAACGCGCCCATGGCGTCCAAGCGAAAACGAGGATAGTGTGGGAGCGCTCCCACGTCCTCTTTGGCATAATGTCTGCCACCGCGACCGGTGGGTCCACCATCTTGCCTGATTACCTCATCAATTGCCGGGTCCGTCGCCCGGCGCGGAGCGCGATGTCGCGCGAGGGGAGTTCGAGAGTCGTGAGCGGACAGCGCAACGGGAGGCCCACCCTGGAGGAGGTCGCGGCCCTGGCAGGTGTCGGCCGGGGCACGGTCTCCCGGGTGATCAACGGCTCGCCGCGGGTGAGCGAGCAGGCCAAGGACGCCGTCGCCCGCGCCGTCGCCGAGCTGGGGTACGTACCCAATCAGGCGGCCAGGGCCCTGGCCGGGAGCCGTACCGACGCGGTCGCCCTCGTCATCCCGGAGACCGAGGCCCGGCTGTTCTCCGAGCCCTACTTCCTCGACCTCATCCGCGGCGTCAGCGCAGAACTGGCCGACGCCGACAAGCAGCTGCTGCTCACCCTGGTACGGACCGAGGCGGAGCGCCAGCGATTCGAACACTATCTGGCCGCCCAGCGGGTCGACGGCGTACTGCTGGCGTCCGTACACGGCGACGACCCGCTGCCGGACCGGATCGCACAGCTGGGCCTGCCCGTGGTCATGAACGGGCGACGCTCCGAGGCCGAACCCGTCGCCTACGTGGACTCCGACAACATCGGCGCCGGACGCGCGGCCGTCGCCCACCTGGTGGGGCGGGGCCGGAGCGCGATCGCGACCATCAGCGGGCCGCTCGACATGTACGTCGCCCGCGCCCGTCTGGGCGGCTACCGCGCCGGGCTCGCAGAGGCCGGGATCGCGCCCGACGAGTCGCTGGTGGCGACCGCGGACTTCACCGAGGAGGGCGGCCGTCTGGCGATGCGCGCGCTCCTGGAGCGCGCCCCCGGCCTGGACGCGGTCTTCGCCGCCTCCGACGTGATGGCGGCCGGCGCGCGCGGAGTGCTGCGCGAGGCCGGACGGCGCATCCCCGAGGACGTGGCCCTGGTCGGGGTGGACGACTCGGTGGTTGCCCGTCTGATGGATCCGCCCCTGACGAGCGTGCGCCAGCCGATCGAGGAGATGGGCCGCACGATGACCCGCCTGCTCCTCCAGAAGATCGCGGAGGGGGCCCGGGCCGGCGTCGCACCGCGGCAGGGCGCGGACGAGGAGCCGCACCGGGTCCTCCCGACGGAACTGATCGTGCGGGATTCCTCCTGAAATCGTGCGGGATTCCTCCTGAGGTAGCGCCGAGTCGAGTCGTTCGGAGCGCCACGTAGGGACGGAGCGCGTCCCCGGGACCGCGCATGGCCTTCCCGTGGTGCACGGGAAGGACTCCCGGGGCCGGTGCCTTCCGGGCGTGCCGAGGCCCGGCACGGCACGGAGTCTGGGTTCCGTACCGTGCCGGGCTCCTCATCGGCAGGGCATCACAGTGCCGGGTGGGCGTTCTTCATGAGCTCCTGGAACTGGGCGGAGAACCACTGGCCCGAGAGCGGCGCGTCGGGGAGGGAGCCCGACATGCTGTTGCCGTTGCGTGCGTTGCCCGTGTAGGTCGGGTCACACATGCGGTCGAAGCCCTTGCCCTCGTTGTTCGGGATCTCCTTGCTCGCCCCGTCGGACTCGCCCGGGGGCTTGATCCAGACGTAGGCGTCGATGCCCGCGGCCGGGGCGGCCTGGGGCCGTTCGCCGAGGCCCGCTCCGGCCTGGTTGCACCAGTTGCCGAGGTGGATGCGCCGGTCGTACCGGCCGCCGTTGACGTACGTGTCCACGCTGGTCAGCGCACCGGGTCCGGTCGGGCGGGCGGTGCCGCCCCAGCCGTTGCGGGAGGTGTCGATGAGCATGCCGAGGTTGGCGTCGAAGCCGAGCGAGATCAGCTTGGTCCGCATGGCCTGGGCGTAGGACAGTTCGTCCGTGTAGCGGTTCCAGTCGACCCACTTCGACTGGCGCACGGAGGTGCCGTTGACCGAGTCGTCGATCTTGAAGTGGTCTTCCTTGAGGGCGCTGTAGTTGGCCGTGTTCACGATGAAGCCGTGGACCTTGGAGAGCGTGGAGCCCTCGGCGGTGGCGGCCTGCTTGAACATTTCGGCGGAGGGGCCCATGTTGTCGTCCCAGCCGAGCCAGCCGTGGTGGCCGGCGTCCACGTAGTTGTAGACGTTGGCGACCGAGCCCAGCTTGTTCAGTGCGTAGCCGACACCCTTGATGTAGTTGCCGTTGGTCTTCATCACGTCGCAGTTGGCGGTGGCCGTCGGGCGCCCCGAGACGTTGGTGACCAGGTTCGGCAGCGAGTCGATCTCCACGGTGGTGACGATCCGCAGCCCCGCGTACTTGGCGTCGCCGAGGATCGCGGCGATCGGATCGATGTAGGTGGTCTTGTACTTGTCGATCTCCGTCGGACCGAGCTCGCCGTTGGAGGCGAGCGCGGCACAGTCGCGACCGGGCAGGTTGTAGATCACGAGCTGGATGACCATCTCGCCACTGCCCTTCTGCGCCAGTGCCGCGTCGAGGTGGTCGCGCAGGCCCATGCCGCCGTTCACGCCGGCGATGGCGGCGGTCCGGTCGAGCCAGACGCCGGTGGGCTGGTTGGCGACCCGGGAGCCGCCGGGCTCGGCGGCGGCCTTGGCGGACCACTCGGGGTTCACGTACACCTTGGCGCCCGCGTACGGGTTGTCGGCCTTGCCGCCCGAAGGCGGCGGGGTCGTGGGCGGAGGGGTCGTGGGCGGCGGCGTGGTGGGCGGGGGAGTGGTCGGGTCGGTGGCGCCGTTGCAGGTGACGCCGTTGAGCTTGAACGTCGCGGGGACGGCGTTCGTGCCGGTGTGCGAACCGTTGAAGCCGAAGGAGGTCGAACCGCCCGTGGCGAGCGACCCGTTGTAGGACATGCTCTTGGCGGTCACGGCCGCACCGGACTGGGTGATGGTGGCGTTCCAGCCCTGCGTCACCTGCTGACCGTTCGCGTAGGACCACTCCAGGGTCCAGGAGGCGACCGGGTCGCCGGTGTTGGTGACGACGACGTTGGAACCGAAGCCGTTGTTCCACTGGTTGGTGATCTGGTACTCGACCTTGCAGCCCGCGGTGGCGGCGCCGGCGGAGGTGCCGAACACGGTGGCCGTGGCGCCGGCTGCGGTGACGAGACTGAGGGCCGCCAGGAGGGCGGTGCGGGGAATGGTGCGGCTCATTGCGGGGGGTGCCTTTCAGTTCAGGGTGCGCAGGCGGTCGCGCAGCCCGGTGCCGAATGCGGTGGGTGGGTCGCACGAGGTGCTCAGGGGGAGGCCTGGGGGAGTGGGCCCAGATGTCCGGGCCGCGGCCAGACCGTCCGTCGGGGGATGGGTGGATGAGTGAGTCACCGGCTCGGGTCGTCGACGATCGGGACCGGTACGCAGTCGCGGCCCCGTTCATTCGAGGGGCGTCGAGCAGGTTCCTCGTGTCGGCGACCTGCCGGCCACGGCCGGGCAGGCGCCGTCGCCGCGTGAGGCGGGCGCTGCTCCGCCGAGCAGCGCTGACACGGGCGGAGATGTCGAAGGAGAGACCTTGGAGCAAGGTCGGACTCTGACGGTGCATCAACCGTGGAAGCGCTCCCACTGGTTGGGGCCAGACCGTAGCGCCAACTGACGCCAAGCAAAAGAGGGGTTGAGTAAATTCCCTGCGGATTGCCTTCGACTCTTCACACGTCTTGACGCGGTCGCGTCACCTCTGCACAGTGGGAGCGCTCCCACTGGTTCACAGCTTGTGCACCCATCCCGTCTCCCCGAGCCGCGAGGAGAACCATCCGCATGTCGGCACCTCCCCCACCCAGATTCCGTGGACGACGCAGACTGCTGACCGCGTCCGCCATGGCCGTGTCCCTCTCCCTCCCCCTGGGCCTCACGGCCGTCGGCGCCACCACCGCCGCGGCCGCCGCGGTGCAGTGCAGCGTCGACTACAAGACCAACGACTGGGGTTCGGGCTTCACCGCCGAGCTCACCCTCACCAACCGGTCGTCCACCGCCCTCGACGGGTGGACCCTGACCTACGACTACACGGGCAACCAGCAGGTCACCAACGGCTGGAACGGCACCTGGACCCAGACCGGCAAGACCGTCCGCGTCGTGGCACCGGACTGGAACAGGACCGTCGGCGCGGGCGCGGCCGTGACGACCGGAGCCCAGTTCACCTACAGCGGGACCAACACCGCCCCCACCGCGTTCGCGGTCAACGGCACCCCGTGCGCCGGGGCCCACCAGCCTCCGGTCGCCGTCCTGACCAGCCCCACCGCGGGCGCGGTCTACACCGTGGGCACCGCTGTCCCCCTCGCCGCCACCGCCGCCGCGGCTGACGGCGCCACCGTCGGCAAGGTCGAGTTCTACAGCGACACCACGCTCCTGGGCACGGACACCACGGCGCCCTTCACCTTCAGCGCCACCGGTCTCACGGCCGGTTCCCACTCCCTCTACGCCAAGGCCTACGACAGCCTCGGAGCCTCGGCCGAGTCGGCCCCCGTCGGCATCACCGTCGCCGCCGGAGCAGCCCTCGTCGCCACCCCCGCGCAGCTCTCCGTACGCCGCGGGGAAGCGGCCACCTTCGACCTGAAGCTCTCCAAGCAGCCGGCCGCCGCGGTCGTGGTGGGCGTCGCCCGCACCTCGGGCAACACCGACCTCGCCGCGACCCCCGCCGAGCTCACGTTCACCGCGGCGAACTGGAACACCGCCCAGAAGGTGACGGTCACCGCCGGCACGACCGGCAGTGGATCCGCCGTCTTCACCGCCACCACCCCCGGCCACGCCAAGGCCGAGGTGACGGTCACGCAGCTAGCCGCCGACTCCACGTACGACGCCCGCTTCCTCGACCTCCACGGGAAGATCACCAACCCGGCCAACGGCTACTTCTCGCCGGAGGGCATCCCGTACCACTCCGTCGAGACGCTGATCGTCGAGGCCCCGGACCACGGGCACGAGACGACCTCGGAGGCCTACAGCTACCTGATCTGGCTGCAGGCGATGTACGGGAAGATCACCGGGGACTGGACCAAGTTCAACGGCGCGTGGGAGGTCATGGAGAAGTTCATGATCCCCACCCACGCGGACCAGCCGACGACCGGCTCCTACAACGCCTCCAAGCCGGCGACCTACGCCCCCGAGCACGACCTTCCCTCGCAGTACCCGGCCAAGCTTGACGGAACGGTCACCTCCGGGGTGGACCCGATCGCCGGCGAGCTGAAGAGCGCGTACGGCACGGACGACATCTACGGCATGCACTGGCTCCAGGACGTCGACAACGTCTACGGCTTCGGCAACGAGCCCGGAAAGTGCTCCACCGGACCGGCAGCGACCGGGCCCTCGTACATCAACACCTTCCAGCGCGGACCCGAGGAGTCGGTCTGGGAGACCGTTCCGCACCCCACCTGCGACAAGTTCGCCTACGGCGGCAAGAACGGCTACCTCGACCTCTTCACCGGGGACGCCTCCTACGCCAAGCAGTGGAAGTTCACCAATGCCCCGGACGCCGACGCGCGCGCCATCCAGGCCGCCTACTGGGCAGACATCTGGGCCAAGGAGCAGGGCAAGGGGACCCAGGTCACCGCGACCGTCTCCAAGGCGGCCAAGATGGGCGACTACCTGCGGTACTCCATGTTCGACAAGTACTTCAAGAAGGCCGGCAACTGTGTCGGCCCGACCGTCTGCCCCGCCGGCACCGGCAAGGACAGCGCGCACTACCTGATGTCCTGGTACTACGCCTGGGGCGGAGCCACCGACACCTCGGCCGCCTGGTCCTGGCGGATCGGCTCCAGCCACGCCCACGGCGGCTACCAGAACCCGCTCGCCGCCTACGCGCTGAGCGAGTACGCCCCGCTGAAGCCCAAGTCGCCGACCGGCTCCGCGGACTGGTCGACGAGCCTCGACCGGCAGCTGGAGTTCTACCGGTGGCTCCAGTCCGACGAGGGCGCCATAGCGGGAGGCGCCACCAACAGCTGGCAGGGGCGCTACGCGCAGCCCCCGGCCGGGACCCCCACCTTCCACGGCCTCTTCTACGACGAGAAGCCCGTCTACCAGGACCCGGCGTCCAACCAGTGGTTCGGGTTCCAGGCCTGGTCCATGCAGCGGGTCGCCGAGCTCTACCAGCAGACAGGTGACGCCGCCGCCAAAACCGTCCTCGACAGATGGGTCGGCTGGGCCCTGTCGAAGACCACGATCAACCCCGACGGCACCTACCGCATCCCCTCCACCCTCAAGTGGTCGGGAGCCCCCGACACCTGGAACGCGTCCGCTCCCGGCGCCAACGCCGGCCTGCACGTCACCGTCGCCGACTACACCGACGACGTGGGCGTGGCCGCCTCCTACGCCAACACCCTGACCCACTACGCCGCGAAATCCGGCAACGCCGAGGCCAAGCGGGTCGCCAAGGCCCTGCTCGACGGCATGTGGGCCCACCACCAGGACCCGCTGGGCGTCGCCGTCCAGGAGACCCGCACCGACTACAGCCGCTTCAGCAACCCGGTGTACGTGCCGAGCACGTGGACCGGCAAGATGCCGAACGGCGACACGGTGAACTCCTCGTCCACCTTCGCCTCGATCCGCACCTTCTACCAGGACGACCCGGCCTGGCCGAAGATCGAGGCCTACCTCGCCGGCGGCGCCGCGCCCGCCTTCACCTACCACCGGTTCTGGGCCCAGGCGGACATCGCCCTGGCCATGGGCTCGTACGCGGAACTGCTCGAATAGCAGCCCGCCCCGCCCGGCGGACAGCTCCGCGTACGACGAGGCCGGGCAGCCCGCAAGGGACCTGCCCGGCCTCCACGCATCAGGGCCTCAAGCCCCTGCTCAAGGGAAGAGCGGCATCGTTCCCCCGCTCGGGTCGTGGGCGCCCTCGCCATCCCCCTCCGAGAAGGAACTCGTATGCGATCTTCACCGCACTACCCGCGCAGTGCGCGAAGCCCGTGGGGCGCGCTGCTCACCGCACTCGTCTCGATGGCCGCCCTGCTCACCGCCGCGTCGGCGGTGCAGGCCGACACCACGATCTGTGAGACGTTCGGAACGGCGACGGTCCAGGGCCGCTACATCGTCCAGAACAACCGGTGGGGCACCGGCGAGAGCCAGTGCATAGCCGTCACCGACTCGGGATTCAAGGTCGTCCGGGCCGACGGATCGGTACCGACCAACGGCGCCCCGAAGTCCTACCCGTCCGTGTACAACGGCTGCCACTACACCAACTGTTCGCCCGGCACCAACCTTCCCGCCCCACTCGGCGGCATCGCCACCGCACCCACCAGCATCTCCTACGCCTACGTGAACGACGCGGCGTACAACGCCTCGTACGACATCTGGCTCGACCCCAGCCCCCGTAAGGACGGCGTGAGCCGGACCGAGATCATGCTCTGGTTCAACAAGGTCGGACCGGTCCAGCCCATCGGCTCCCCGGTCGGCACCGCCACCGTGGCCGGGCGCCAGTGGGAGGTGTGGTCCGGCAGCAACGGCTCCAACGACGTGCTGTCGTTCGTCGCACCTTCGGCGATCACCAGCTGGACCTTCGACGTCATGGACTTCGTCCAGCAGGCCGTCTCCCGCGGGCTGGCGCAGAACAGCTGGTACCTGACGAGCGTCCAGGCAGGGTTCGAGCCCTGGCAGAACGGCGCCGGTCTCGCCGTGACCTCGTTCTCCTCGGTGGTCAACCTGGGCTCGCCCGGTGATCCGGGTGATCCGGGCGGTCCGGGCGATCCCGGGGGCTCTTCGACCTGCAAGGTGGCGTACGCCACGAACGTCTGGCAGGGCGGCTTCACCGGCGACGTCACCGTCACCAACACCGGCTCCTCCAGGGTGAGCGATTGGAAACTCGCGTTCACCCTGCCCGCCGGGCAGCAGATCACCCATGCCTGGAACGCGAACGTGTCCCCGTCTTCGGGCTCGGTCACGGCGGGCAACGTGGGCTACAACGCGGAGATCGCCGCGGGTGCCCAGGCATCCTTCGGATTCCAGGGCACCTACAGCGGCACTTTCGCCAAACCCTCCGCCTTCAGCCTGAACGGGAGCGCCTGCACCCTGGCATGACACGCGGCCGCCCGGCCGGCGCGTGCGCCGTGTCAGCCGGTCTTCAGGAGGTCGTCGGCGGCGGTCCTGGACAGTTCGACCCGCACCAGGCCGGCTGCCAGTCTCGCCAGGTCGTCGGTGTCCACCAGGCGCGCAAGATCCTCGGGCGAGGACGGGAGGCCGAGCTCGGCGGCGGCCTCGCGCGCGCGGTCGTCGAACGACGGGCGCAGCTCGGGCCACACGCCCTGGGCCTCGCGGCAGAAGATGTCCGCGCCCACCGGTCCGATCCGCGGGACCTCCCGCAGAAGCTCGCGGATTCGGTCGGGGTCCCCGTCGGCCGCGTCGCGGAGCCGGCGCAGGTCACCGCGGTACCGGTTGAGGATCAGCTCCGCCCCGTTGCCCAGCGCGGTCGACGTGCTCTCGTCGTAGCGGACGTAGTGGGCGCGGCCGAGCGCGTCCACCCGTTCCTGCCAGGACGAATCCGCCATGGCCCGGGGTGTGCGCATCCCGGCCGCGAACAGCTCGCGGGCCGCGGCCACCGCGATGTCGGCCTTGATGCGTACGGAGAAGAGCACGCAGAGGGTGAGCAGCTGATAGAGGGGCGCGGGGGTGTTGCGCAGCTTGATTCCGGCTTCCTCGGCGTGGGTCCGCCCGTATGCGTCCATCAGCCGTCGCACGGTCGTGGACCGTTGCCGTGTCATGGCGTCAGTCCCTCCTCGTCAGGGGTCGGTGCGCCGGGCAGGGGTCATCGGGCGCTCCCGGCCGGTTGCCCGCCGACCACCTCGCCGGCCGGCTTGCCGTCGCGCGGCCCCGGGTGGCGGGGGTGCAAGGGTGCTCACCCCGCCCTGGGCGTGCGTCGTACCGGACCAGCGATCCCTTGACTGTCATCGCGCCCTCCTCCTCACACCGTCGGGCGGGGCGTCCCACCCACGCGGCTACCCGGCCTCGCCACGATCACCCGCGGCGGTCTCGAACGGGCCGGTCCTGAGCTGCTTGGGGGGTCCGGTGGCGGGAAGGCGCCCGGATGGCAGGCCGCCGGGCCCGACCGCGTGGCCGCGTGGCCGGCGAACCCGTCTCGGCAGACATCGCGACCAGGGCAACGGACCCGCTGAGCAGGCGGCGCCTCGCGACACGCATGTGAACGGAGGAAGCGTGATGAGAGCCGTGACCTGGCAGGGCCGCCGCAAGATCGAGGTGGCCACTGTTCCGGACCCGCAGATCGTCGAACCCACGGACGCCGTGATCGAAGTGACGACGACGGGCCTGTGCGGATCGGACCTTCACCTGTACGAGGTGCTCGGGCCCTTCTTGGACGCAGGCGACATCCTCGGCCACGAGCCCATGGGAGTGGTCGCCGAGGTGGGGCCCGGGGCACGGGACCTGAAGGTGGGCGACCGGGTCGTCGTGCCGTTCAACGTCTCCTGCGGGACCTGCTTCATGTGCGAACGAGGTCTGCACTCGCAGTGCGAGACGACCCAGGTCCACGAGCACGGCAGCGGCGCGAGCCTCTTCGGATACACCAAGCTCTACGGGCAGGTGCCCGGCGGGCAGGCCGAGTACCTGCGCGTCCCCTTCGCCGACACCCTCCCGATCCGTGTTCCCGAGGGGCCGCCGGACGAACGGTTCGTGTACCTCTCGGACGTCCTGCCCACCGCCTGGCAGGCCGTCGTCTACGCCGACGTCCCACCCGGCGGCAGCGTCGCGGTCCTGGGTCTCGGGCCCATAGGCGACATGTGCACCCGCATCGCCGCCCACCGCGGGGCCGGCCGGGTGATCGGCATCGACCTGGTGCCCGAACGCCTCGCCCGCGCCGCCGGTCATGGTGTGCACGTGTTCGATGTGTCCGAGTACGGGGACCAGCTCGTCGACGCGGTCCGCGACGCGACCGGCGGCCGCGGCCCGGACGCCGTGATCGATGCCGTCGGCATGGAAGCCCACGGCGGCGTCGGCGCCAGGGCGGCGCAGACCGCGACCGGCCTGCTCCCGGACGCCCTCGCCTCCGCACTGATGAAGAAGGCCGGCGTGGACAGGCTGGGCGCCCTGAAGACGGCCATCGACCTCGTGCGCCGCGGCGGCACCATATCCCTCTCCGGCGTCTACGGTGGTGCCGCTGATCCGCTTCCGCTGCTCACGATGTTCGACAAGCAGATCCACCTGCGCATGGGGCAGGCCAACGTCCACCGGTGGGTCGACGAGCTGATGCCCCTGCTGACCGAGCGAGATCCCCTCGGCGTCGAAGGCTTCGCCACCCACCACCTGCCCCTGGACGACGCCCCCCAGGCGTACGCGGACTTCCAGAAGAAGCGGGACCACATGGTCAAGGTCCTCTTCCATCCCTGATGCCGGCCGGTCGGCACCGCCCGCGCCCGCCATCCCGGCCTTCGCCCCGGTCGGGTGGTGCGGAAGGCAGGCGCAGGCCGGTCTCCTTCCCGGCGTCACCAAGTCCTCTTGGTGGTGCCCCTGTCCGGCTACCGGCGTCGCTCCTCCGTGGGACCGGCTGCGTAGGCGGCGCGCACGGCGGATTTGGTGATCTTTCCGGACGCCGTGCGGGGCAGGGTGTCCGTAAGGATCACGGACTTCGGAATCTTGTACGGGGCGAGCCTGCCGTGCAGATGACCGAGGAGGGCGTGCTCCTCGGTGCGGGATCCGGGATCGAGGACGACGACGGCTCGGCCGACTTCGCCCCAGACCGGGTCGGGCACCCCGATGACCGCGCATGCGGCGACGGCCGGGTGGGTGAGGAGCGCGTCCTCGACCTCGGCCGGGTAGACGTTCTCACCGCCCGAGACGAACATGTCCTTGAGCCGGTCGACGATGTAGACGTATCCGTCGGAGTCGGTCCGGGCGACGTCGCCGGTACGCAGCCAGTGTCCACCGCCCTCGGTGAAGGCGGCCACGGTGTCTTCGGGCCGGCCCCAGTAGCCGGTCATGACGTTGGGCCCCTGGACGAGGATCTCGCCGCGCTCTCCGGGTGCGGCGTCCCGGCCGTCGGGCAGGACCACGCGGGTGTCGGTGAAGAAGTGCGGCACGCCCGCGGAGCCGGCCTTGGCCGAAGTCTGTTCCCTGTCCAGGGAGAGGATCCCCGGGGCCGCCTCGGTCATGCCGTAGCCCTGGCTGAAGGCGAGGCCGCGGTCGAGGTACGCGGCGATGGTGCGAGCGGGCACGGGTGCGCCGCCGCAGTTGAGGGTGCGCAGGCCGGACAGGTCCGTCGAGGCCCAGCGGGGCCGGGCGGCCATGGCGTCGTACATCGTGGGGACGCCGAACATGTACGTCACGCGCTGGTTCTCGATGGTCTCCAGTACGTGGTCGGCGTCGAAGGTGCCCAACAGCACCACCCGGCCGCCCTTGAGGAGCGTGGGCAGGCAGGTCATGTTGAGGCCGGCGGTGTGGAACAGCGGGGCGACGACCAGGGTCACCTCGTCGCCGGCCAGGTCGGTGTCGACGAGGACGTTGACGCTGTTCCAGATGATGTTGCCGTGGGAGAGGACCGCACCCTTGGGGCGGCCCGTCGTCCCGGAGGTGTACATGATCATGCACGGGTCCTCCGGCGCCACGTTCTGGTCCAGGGGCCCGGTGCCGCCGCGGGCGAGGAGCTCCTCGTAGCCGAGGGCCCCCTTGCCGGGCCCGTCGAGCGCGATCCGGTGGCGTACTGCGGCCTCGTCACCCGCGGCGCGTGCCGTCCCGGCCTGCTCCGGCCCGTGAACGAGGACGATGCTGCCCGAGTCCGACAGGTTGTACGCCAGTTCCGGGGCGGCCAGACGGGTGTTGAGCGGGACGAAGACCGCCCCGAGCAGGCCGGCGGCGAACAGCGTCTCCAGGAAGGCAGGATGGTTGGGGCCGAGGTACGCGATCCGGTCGCCCCGGGCCGTACCCAGCTCCTGCAGGCTGTGGGCGAGGCGCAGGACGCGCTGGTGGAGTTCGCGGTAGGTCCAGGAGAGGTCCTCGTGGACGATGGCGACCCGGTTCGGGGTCTTGCGGGCCCGGCGCGTCGGCCACGAGCCGATGCCTTGGTTCAACATGACGACTCCTTCGGTTCCTTCGGTTCTTCCGGTTCCTTCGGTCCGCGAGCAGGCCGAGCGTGCAGTACACCGCCCTCACCGTGCGGGAGGCGCTGAACCGCACGTGGCGCTCCCTCGCCTGACTCCGGCTCCGGACATCGGCTGACGTGGCCGGCGTTCGGCGTGCTCGGCACGCCGAACG
>NZ_JBEXPT010000114.1:0-21273 GCF_040612195.1 Streptomyces sp. NPDC006450
GCCCGTCGGGGGGGGGGTGGGGGCGGGGCCGGCCGCGTCGTATCCCCGCTGCGCGGGGCCGGGGCCCGCTTCGTCCCCGGGCGGGGCGGGGCGGAGCGGTTGGCCAGGTGAGTGCCGGGGGCCTCGATCCCTCGGCGCGAGCGATGCGAGCAGCGTGTGTGAGGGGGCGTGAGGCGGCGTGAGGGGGTGATTGCCGCCCCGCGCGTGGGTAGGTGAACCTCCGTCTGCAGCCCGGGTCCTGGGGCCGGGACGGCCGGTGGGAGGCCGGTCCGTTCGTCCTCGGTTTCGGGCGGGATGGAATTCGGGACGATCAAGGACCAACGTCCTGCAACCAGGAATTTATGGGCCATTCGGCTGGAACCCCGCATCCCCGACCGACGTCCTGACCAGTGCGAGCTCACACGGCGGACGTGGATATGGGGAGTTGAGACAGCACATGGGGTTCATGACGCAGACGCGGATGCGGGGAACGAAGGCACGGATCGCCGTCGCCGGAGCGGTGGCGGCGGTGGCCGCGACCGCGTGGGGGGTGGCGGCCCTCGTCGACCAGGGGCACGACACCAACCACCAGAACATCAGCCGCCGGACCGACGACCCGGCGAAGGGAAGCGGCGACGGCCAGCCACAGGCGCCCGGTAAGCCGGGCGGGCAGGTCCCGGAGGGCATAGCCCACGCGTCGGAGAACGGCGGCAACGCGGTCAACATCACCATCGACGACGGACCCGACCCCCAGTGGACCCCCAAGGTGCTGGACGTACTGAAGAAGTACGACGTGAAGGCGGTCTTCTGCATGATCGGACCGCAGGCCAAGGAACACCCCGACCTGGTCAAGAAGGTCGCCGCCGGCGGCCACCGGCTCTGCGACCACACGATGGACCACAACACGGGCATGGACAAGAAGCCCTTCACCTACCAGCAGCAGCAGATCCTCGACGCGAAGAAGCAGATCGAGGACGCCGCGGGCGGCGGGGCCAAGGTGGAGTACTACCGGGCCCCCGGCGGCGCGTTCACCCCCGAGAGCCGGGCCCTGGCCGCGGCCAACGGCATGCGCCCGCTCGGCTGGAACGTCGACACCAAGGACTTCAGCAAGCCGGGCGTGGCCGCGATCGTGGGCACCGTCAAGGCAGAGATAGACAACGGCCCGACCGTCCTCTTCCACGACGGCGGCGGCGACCGCACCCAGAGCGTCCAAGCCCTCGACCAGGTCCTGGCCTGGCTGAAGGAGCAAGGCCGCCCCACCGGCTTCCCGGTGGTCACCGGCCCCAGCGCCTGAGCCGGAGAAGCCGCCTGACACGCCGTCCGGTGGCGAACGGGTGAGGGTCGGCGCCGCGGCGCCGCCCGGGGTGTTCCCTGGTCGCGCACGCAAGTCCGTACCGGCTGCCGCCCGCGCCCGTACGCCCGTACGCCCCACCAGGAGGTCCCCGTGTCCATCGCACCCGGGAAGCTGTCCGACCCCGTCGTCGGCGCCCTCGTCAGCGCGGTCAACGCGCACGACAAGAACGCCTTCCTCGCGCTCCTGACCGCCGACGCGACCATGTCCGACGACGGCACGGAGCGCGACCTCCACGAGTGGATCGACCGGGAGATCTTCGACTCCGGCGGTCACATGGACGTCCAGTCCGAGTCCGACGGCGGCCGCACCCTGACCGTCGGCTACCGCAACGACACCTGGGGCGAGATGCGCACCGCCTGGCGGTTCACCATCGCCCCCGGTGGAGGCCGCATCAGCCGCTTCGAGACCGGCCAGGCGTAGCGGCGTCCACCACCGCCCGGCCGGATCCCGTACGGGTGAAAGGGTGCCCGCCGTCGTTCCGGCCCGCCGGAGGGTCCCGTTGGTCCGGGCATGAACCGCACCCGCACCGCCGCCCTCGTCCTCGCCGCCGCCGCGGCGGCCCTAGCCCCGGCCCTCTCCGGCGGCGCGGCCACCGCCGCGGACGGCACGTACCTCCAGGACCCGAGCGGAGGCGAGAAGTCGATGAAGTCGATGTGGACCAAGGACGACATGCACAAGGTGGAGGCGCAGTTCCGCTTCCACCCCGGGATCCAGTACAAGACCATCACCCGCCCCGGCCCCAAGGGCGCCGAGGAGTACGAGCGCAAGGTCGGCGACCCCACCACCCTGGCCTGGCAGCCGGAGTACGAGTTCGCGTGGTCCGTGGCGGATTCGCAGGGGGTCAAGAAGCTGCTGACGACGAAGGACGGCAAGCAGGTGTTCGTCCTGCACGCCGTCCTGCGCGACGCCCGGCGCGCCGAGGTGGCGCAGGTGCGCCAGGAGCTCAAGAACCGGCCCGCGACGGGCCGTACGAAGATTCCGGGCGGCAAGCGCATCGCATGTGACACCGGGCAGTACACGGTGGAATGGTCGGTGACCCGCACCGGCTACGGCACCCTCAAGGGTTCCCTGCCGTGGGACTCCAGCTGCGAGCAGTACCGCACGGCCTTCACCCCGAAGAACCAGGGCGCGAGCTAGAACCTCCGGGAGTGGGCCGGTCGCCCCGCGCGCCTTGTGGGCGCTGCGGGCGACTGGGCCTCGGCCTTGGATCAAGGCCGTACCAGCCATGATGCCGCGCGGGATGGGGCGCGGCAGGGGGCGAAGGTCCCTTTCGGCAGGGGCCTTCGGGGGTACTTCGGGGGTAGTTCGGGGGTGCTTCGGGGGTAGTTCCACGTCGGCGCGGCCGCGCGTCAGCGGGCCTTCTTGGCCTCGTTCGCCTTGGAGGAGATCTCCTCCAGGACGACCTTGGGGTCGCCGCCGGGGTCCACGGCGCGGCCGATGTTGCGCTTGATGGTGTCGCTGATGACCACCCAGGACGGGTCGTTGACCGGGTAGAGCTGCGCACCGCGCAGGGCGTTCAGGAACTGCTGGTCGTTCTTGTCCATGCCCGAGGTGCCGGCCATCGTGCGGGAAGCCGAGACCGTGGACGGCAGCAGGTGGTAGCGGCCGGCGAAGTCCGACAGGTTCTTGTCCCGGTAGACGAACTCCAGGAACGTGCCGATCTCCTCCCGGTGGCCGTTCTGCTTGAAGGCCATCATCCAGTCGGCCACGCCCACGTTCGGCGGGACCTCCCCGGAGCCCAGCATGTCCGAGACGGGCATCGCGACGGCGCCGACCTTGATCCCCTGGGCGCGCGCCTCGTGGGCGAGCTGGGGGTAGCCGTTGAGCATGCCGACCTCGCCGCGCGCGAAGGCGGCGAAGGCGTCGGCGCGGTTGAGCTTGGACGGGGGAGTGGGACCGAGCAGCCCCGGGGCGACCAGGTGCTCCTTGATCCACTTGAAGGTCTGGATGTTCTGGTCGGAGGCCAGGCTGTAGTTGCCGCTGCTGTCGGCGTAGCCGCCGCCGTTGCTGAGCTCCCAGATCATCGCCTCGGCGTGCGCCTCCTCGGGGCCCAGGGGCATGGCGAACGGGGTCTTGACGCCCCCGGCCTTGAGCGCCGTCGCGGCGGCCTTCAGGTCCATCCAGGTCTTGGGCTGCCAGCCGTTCTTGGAGTCCTTCGGGATGACCCCGGCGTCGGTGAGCAGCTTCTCGTTGTAGAAGAGGAGGCGGCTGCTCGCCACGAAGGGCAGGCCGTACAGCGTGTTGCGGACGGAGCCGGCGTCGGCGAGGGGCTGCAGGAAGTTCGCCTCGGCGCTGACCGAGAGGAGTTCGGGCGCGGAATAGAGCTTGCCCTGCGCCGCGAAGTCCGAGTAACCGCCCATGAGGGCGATGTCCGGAGCGTTGCCGTCCTTGACCATGCGGGAGACTTCACGGTCGATGTCGGCCCACGGCAGGAGCTGGACCTGGACCTTGATGCCCGGGTTCGAGGCGGTGAAATCTGCCGTCACCTTGTCCCAGAAATCCTTGGAACTGGTGGCCGGAGTGTCACCGTATTCGGCGGCGACGAGGCGGAGGGTACCGCTGTCATCAGCGCTTCCGCCGGAGCTGCCGCAGCCCGCCAGCGGTATCAGCAGACCGAGCACGACCGTGGTGGCGGCCGCGCCGAAGATTCTTCGTCGCACGGGTGTATTCCCCTGGTTTTCTTTTGAGTCCTGTTATTACTTATGAGTTGCTCCGGGCTGTGCTGTCCCTCAGTGGCCCGTTGGCCGGAATTCTCTCCTGAGGGAGGGTGGTTGGTTTCATTGGGTCGGCACTTGTGTTCAATGCTCCAAGCGCGGCATTTCAGAATGGTGTTTTCCGATATGTGATCAGCAATTCGGACGCGCGTAGACAAGCCGAAAAGCCCGTTTCCGGCCATGGAGTGCGGCGGAACGGGCGTGAACGGACCGGAGGGGAAGCGGAGGGGGTGCGGCGGCGGAGCGGCGGGAACTCAGTCCGCGAAGTCGCCCGCGTACGGATCGGGCTCGCCCGTTTCGGGGTTGCGCCCCTCCTGCCAGCGGCGCTGGGCTTTGCGCCAGTGCACGAAGCTGAGGTGGCCGCCGTCCCAGAAGGTGATGCTCACCGGGCTCACGTCGAACTCGTCGGAGCACAGCAGGTAGAGGAACTCGGCCATGCCGTACGGGTACACCGCGAACGAGTCGGCGGTGTGCCGGCCGACCACCAGAACGGGCCAGCGGTCGGGGTCGGGGTCGGTCGTCAGCCAGCACAGGATGTCGGATCCGCCGGTGACGCCCCAGGCGAGGATCGACTCCGGGTCCACGTCGAAGGCGGCCCGGCCGCCCTGCGCCTCCCAGACCTGGCGGGCGTTGGCCGTCTCCTCCGCCATCTGCGCCGGGTCCCACTGGAGTCCGGGCTTGGGCAGCGGAAGCAGCACGCTCGCCTCGCCGTTGATGGATCCCGCGCCGAAGCGGCCCATGAAGGCGATGAAATCGGCGGGGAAGCGGCTGCCCCAGACGGCCTCGGCCGCCTGCCAGTCGATGTCCTCGTCGGCTCCGTGGGTCGCCGGCATGATCTGCTCCAGCGCTTTGATGCGCACGTTCTCGGTCATGCCGCTCCCCTGCCACCCCAGCTCAACCGCCCCAACCTACCGCCGGTGCAGGTCGGCGCCTAGCGCGTGGTGAGACGGACCCGGAGCGGGGAGCCGACGCGCAGGCCCCAGGCGGCCATGGCGCCTGCCTCCGCCTCCAGGACGTGGCGGGCGCGCAGCCGGGGGAGGCCCAGGCGGCCGGGGGCCATGGTGGTCAGCGCGATGACGGTCAGCCGGCGGTCGAGGTGGGCCACGTCGATGG
This sequence comes from Streptomyces sp. NPDC006450, assembly GCF_040612195.1. NCBI lineage: Bacteria > Bacillati > Actinomycetota > Actinomycetes > Kitasatosporales > Streptomycetaceae > Streptomyces > Streptomyces sp. NPDC006450. Next base: position 5,161 of record NZ_JBEXPT010000114.1, read on the forward strand.
CGAAGCGCATCCGGAAGGTGTGCACGCTGGAAGCCGGGGTCAGGAGCATGGCCCCTTCGATGCCGTCCCGCCCGAGCAGGCCGCGCGTGCGGGCCCGGTAGGAGGCGGCCACCTCCACGGCCACCTCCACAGGCGCCTCCACGGGCACCTCCGCAGGCCCCTCCAGGGGCTCCGCGCCCTCCAGCGGCCCCGCGTACCCCGCGGCCGTTCCCGTCCCCGCGCCCCGGTCTACGTAGAGCGTGGCCCTGCCGTCGCGCCACCGTTCCCTCTTCCCCATGCGGGCCACCCTAGGCCGCGCCCCGCGCCGCGGTCCGGGCTTCGGCGTCAAGGCGGCGCACCCGAGGGGGTCCCCCGGGGGAGGGAAGCCCGCGCGTTGGCCCGTACGGGCTCCGGCCGGGCCCCGCAAGGGCTCCGGGGCCGTTTCGGCTCTGCGGAGTGCTCCCGGCCGGTTCCGGAGCGTAATCGTGTCGCGGTGATGCACGCAGCAGGCTTTACGAAGGGTTATGGTGGAACCCCCCCCTCGGGCCGGTCCGTATCCCCCCCACGGACCGGCCCGTTTTTCGTCTCCGGGCAGCCTCGGGCAAAGGCGCAGGTCAGCCCCGCTGGGCCCAGATGTTGGCGCCGGGGGTGGATACCGCGAAGGAGTCGATCTCCTTCAGCTCCTGATCCGACAGCGGTGCGCCGGACAGGGAAGCCACATTTTCTTCGAGCTGCTTCACGCTCGACGCGCCGATCAGCGCCGAGGTCATCCGCTCGTCCCGCAGCACCCAGTTCAGCGCGAGCTGGGCCAGCGTCTGCCCGCGCCGCGCCGCGATCTCGTTCAGTCCGTTCAGCCGGCGCAGGACCTCGTCCGACAGCAGGTCCGGGTTGAGGGACTTGCCCTGGGTGGCCCGCGAGCCCTCCGGGATCCCCTTGAGGTACTTCCCGGTCAGCAGCCCCTGCGCGAGCGGCACGAAGGAGATGCAGCCCATGCCGGCCTCCTCCAGGGTGTCCAGCAGGCCGTCGTCCTCCGTCCAGCGGTTGATCATGGAGTACGAGGGCTGGTGGATGAGGGGGCGCACGCCCATCTCCCGCAGCAGCCGGGCCGCCTCGGCCGTCTGCTCCGCGGTGTACGAGGAGACGCCCACGTAGAGCGCCTTGCCCTGCTGGACCGCGGACGCCAGGGCGCCCATGGTCTCCTCCAGCGGGGTGTCCGGGTCGAAGCGGTGCGAGTAGAAGATGTCGACGTAGTCGACGCCCATCCGCTTCAGCGAGGCGTCCAGCGAACCGAGCAGGTACTTGCGGCTGCCCCACTCGCCGTACGGCCCCTCGTGCATGAGGTAGCCGGCCTTGGTGGAGAGGACCAGCTCCTCGCGGTGGGACGCGAAGTCCTGCGCGAAGATCTTCCCGAAGTTCAGCTCGGCCGACCCGGGGGGCGGGCCGTAGTTGTTCGCCAGGTCGAAGTGGGTGACGCCGAGGTCGAAGGCACGGCGCAGGATCGCCCGCTGGGAGCCCAGGGACTTGTCGTCGCCGAAGTTGTGCCAGAGGCCGAGGGAGATCGCGGGGAGCTTGAGGCCGCTGTGGCCGGTGCGCCGGTACTCCATGGAGTCGTAGCGCGAGGGCTCTGCCCGATAGGGATTGTTTTCAGTCACGTTGTCCTCCCTATCACGGACGTGTGACAGGACCGAGTTGGATGCCGGATCCCGTCGCGCAGTAATGTGGCGGTCTGTGGCGGACTTGGGGGGACCACCGCATTCCGCACGGGGGTATCGCTCGGAGGGGCTGGAAGATCGTGAAGCTGCGCGACCTGGTACGCCGTCCTGTGTACAGGCTCTACGCACGCCGGGTGGAAGGCCGCATCGACCATGACGAGACGCCCAAGCACATCGGTGTGATCCTGGACGGCAACCGGCGCTGGGCGAAGGCGTCCGGAGGCACGACGGTGCAGGGCCACCAGGCCGGCGCCGACAAGATCTCCGAGATGCTGGGCTGGTGCACCGAGACGGACGTCGAGGTCGTCACCCTGTGGATGCTCTCCACGGACAACCTGGACCGGCCCGAGGTCGAGCTCCGCCCGCTGCTCAACATCATCGAGAACACCGTCCGGGGCCTCGCCGCCGACGGCCGCTGGCGCGTCCACCACGTCGGCAACCTCGACATCCTGCCCGCCGGGACCCAGAGCGTCCTGAAGGAGGCCATGGAGGCCACCCGCGACGTCGACGGGATACTCGTCAACGTCGCCGTCGGCTACGGCGGCCGCCAGGAGATCGCCGACGCGGTCCGCTCGCTCCTGCTGGAGCACGCCTCGAAGGGCACCTCCTTCGAGGAGCTCGCCGAGATCCTCGACATCGAGCACATCGCGGAGCACCTCTACACGCGCGGCCAGCCCGACCCGGACCTGGTGATCCGCACCAGCGGGGAGCAGCGGCTGTCCGGATTCATGCTGTGGCAGAGCGCGCACTCCGAGTACTACTTCTGCGAAGTCTTCTGGCCCGCCTTCCGCAAGGTCGACTTCCTGCGCGCCCTGCGCGACTACGCCGCCCGCCACCGGCGCTACGGCAGCTGACTCCGCCCGGCAGGGCACCCGTACGGCACCTGACCTGCGGGTCTCTGACGTCCCCTCGGCACCTCACGGCGCGCCCGGACCCCTCCGTGGCGCGCCGTTCCCGTGGTCCCGTAGGCCCTTGCCGTCCCCCCGGACCCTCCGCGCGAGGCCTTCACCAGGGATTCACCGAGCGTCCGTCATATGCCATGGCATGGCTGGACCCAATCGGGGAATATCCCTTGCAGGTCGACGCCCGATCCACGGGTGTCGAGTCTCAGCGGACGGCATGGGGTCGTCCGCCCGGGAGGCCCTTTGCACCAGGACGCACGTGCGGTTCGCACGGACGGAGTGGAGGGCCGGAAGTCGGCCCGCGCAGGGGTGCCGATGACCGGTCCGGTCTTCATGGCCCGACCTCTTCCGAGGGGGTACGTCCTTCCGTGGTGACCAGCACAAAGAGCCGCCTGCCCGACAGGCGGACCTACGTCCTCGACACCAGCGTCCTGCTGGCAGACCCCAACGCGATCACCCGCTTCGAGGAGCACGAGGTAGTGCTCCCGATCGTGGTGATCACCGAGCTGGAGGCAAAGAGGCACCATCCCGAACTCGGCTACTTCGCCCGCCAGGCCCTGCGCCTGCTCGACGACTTCCGGGTTCGCTACGGACGCCTCGACGCACCCATCCCGCTGGGCGATCTGGGCGGCACCCTGCGCGTCGAGCTCAACCACTCCGATCAGAGCGTCCTGCCCGCCGGTTTCAGGCTGGGGGACAACGATTCGCGGATCCTCGCGGTCGCTCGCAACCTCCAGGCCGAGGGCTACGACGTCACGGTCGTCTCGAAGGACCTCCCCCTGCGCATCAAGGCCTCCTCCGTGGGGCTGATCGCCGAGGAGTACCGCGCGGAGCTCGCGATCACCGATGCCGGCTGGACCGGCATGACCGAGCTCGGACTGTCCGGGGAGCAGGTCGACCTCCTCTTCTCCGAGGAGCGGCTCTACGTACCGGAGGCCGCGGAACTTCCCGTGCACACCGGGCTGGTCCTCCAGTCCGAGCGCGGCAAGGCCCTCGGCCGGGTCACGGCCGACGGCAACGTGAAGCTCGTACGGGGCGACCGCGAGGCCTTCGGGCTGCACGGCCGCAGCGCCGAGCAGCGGATCGCTCTCGACCTCCTGCTCGACCCGGAGATCGGGATCATCTCGATGGGCGGCCGGGCCGGCACCGGAAAGTCGGCGCTGGCGCTGTGCGCGGGGCTGGAGGCCGTACTGGAGCGGAGGCAGCACCAGAAGGTGATGGTCTTCCGGCCTCTGTACGCGGTCGGCGGCCAGGACCTCGGCTACCTCCCCGGGGACGCCTCCGAGAAGATGAGCCCGTGGGCCCAGGCGGTGTTCGACACCCTCTCGGCGGTCGCCGGGCGCGCGGTCATCGAGGAGGTGCTGGGCCGCGGGATGCTGGAGGTCCTGCCGCTCACGCACATCCGCGGCCGCTCGCTGCACGACGCGTTCGTGATCGTGGACGAGGCGCAGTCCCTGGAGCGCAATGTCCTGCTGACCGTTCTGTCCCGTATCGGGGCCAATTCGCGGGTGGTTCTCACCCACGACGTGGCCCAGCGGGACAACCTGCGGGTCGGCCGGTACGACGGAGTCGTCGCCGTGGTCGAGAAGCTGAAGGGGCATCCGCTCTTCGCGCACGTCACGCTGACCCGTTCGGAGCGCTCCCCGATCGCCGCGCTGGTCACCGAAATGCTGGAGAACCTGTAGGGCCCGGCCGGGGCCCGAGCGGGCCGCAAAGCAGGTAAAACACCCATAGCGGGAAGGTGAGTTGGCGCCGTCCGGCAAAGGCCAGAGAGCCTAGCCGGGCGGCGCCTTCCTGCACAGGGGTTCGGCGAAACCAGCGACCCCATCCCAGGTGTGACCTTTCCCACGCAACGGAGAATTGCCCTGCGGCGTCGGGGTCCGGCAGAGTCTGTTTTCCGTCAGGCCCCGCATACGGCACACCTGTATCTCCCGTGAGATGCGCGCAGTACCGCTAACTCCACAATCGATCGCCGTATGCCGCCCGGAGCATCACGCGGCACTCCCGCAAGGGAGTTGCCCACGGGCCCGCGCCTCCAGTGACCGAACCACCACGGAGGCCAGTGTCGAGGGCACTATTGCGCCCGTGCGGTCACTGCGGACGCTGCTGGAAGGAAACCGTGTGAGCCGGATCTCGGTTCGGGGATTCGCTGTGGCTTCGGCCACCGCTGTCACCACCGTCGGCGCCGTCGTGGGTGTTGCCACTGGCGACCCCGCCTCGAACGATCTCGAGACGACCGCGTCCGGGATGACTCTCCTCACTGACATCCCGGTCAGCGAGCAGGCGCAGGTTCAGAACGCGTCCCTGACGCAGCAGGCCGACTCCATCGCCCACGCCGCCGACACCGACGCCAAGCGCTCGGCGGAGGAGGCTGCCCGCATCCAGGCCGCCCAGGACGCCAAGGCGAAGAAGGCCGAGGCGCAGAAGGCCGCGGACGACAAGGCGAAGAAGGAGCGTGAGGAGAAGGAGCAGGCTGCCAGCCGTTCCGCCTCCCGCGACGGATCCGATTTCGCACCCCAGGCCTCCTACACGGTCGCCCAGGTCAAGGCGATCGCCCAGCAGATGGTCCCGGCGGGGCAGTTCGCCTGCTTCTCCAAGATCATCAACCAGGAATCCACCTGGAACTACCGGGCCGTGAACAAGTCCTCGGGCGCCTACGGCCTCGTCCAGGCCCTGCCCGGTTCGAAGATGGCCTCGGCGGGCGCAGACTGGCGCACCAACCCCGCCACGCAGATCGAGTGGGGTCTGAACTACATGAACTCCCGCTACGGGAGCCCGTGCGGCGCCTGGAGCTTCCACCAGGCCAACAACTGGTACTAGGCCCACCCGGCCACGCACCGGTACGAGACCGCGCCCGCGCGCGCCTCAACCTCGAAGAGCCCCGCACCGTCCTACGGTGCGGGGCTCCTCGCGTGTACGGTCTTTCGAGGTGTGCCCCGGCATGCGGTCCAGGGCGGGGGAAGGGAACGACATGGCGAAGACAGGCTGGATCGGTGGGCTCGGCAGGAGGCTGAGCCGCGTGGAGGCCCGGCTCGCGGAGCGGCGCGCCGAGGTCGAGGCCGAGACCTCCGACGCCGGGCCCTCCCCGGCGCGGGCCTCCCCGTCCCCCACCGCCGTGTCCGCTCCGCCCTCGGGGTACTCGGGCGCCGAACACACCGGTTACGCCGGCGCCGTGCGACCCGACCCCGTTTCCGTCATCCCGTGGGGCATGCGCGTCGCCGCCGAGGCGAGCTGGCGGCTGCTGCTGCTCGCCGGGATGCTCTGGGTCCTGATGCGGGTGATCAGCGAAGTCCGCCTGGTCGTCCTCGCCTTCGCCGCCGCCCTCCTGGTCACCGCGCTGCTCCAGCCCTTCGTGGTCCGGCTGCGCCGGCTCGGCATGCCCCGCGGGCTGGCCACGGCCGTCACCGCGATCCTCGGGTTCGTGGTCATCGGGCTGGTCGGCTGGTTCGTGGTCTGGCAGGTCATGGACAACCTCGACCAGCTCTCCGCCCGGCTGCGCGAAGGCATCAACGAACTCAAACTCTGGGCACTGGACAGTCCGTTCCACGTGACCGAGAAGCAGATCAACGACATCGCGAAGAACCTCAGCGAGACCATCGGCACCAACACCGAGCAGATCACCTCCGCCGGCCTGCAGGGCGTCACCGTCCTCGTCGAGGTGCTGACGGGCATGCTCCTCGCGATGTTCTCCACGCTCTTCCTGCTCTACGACGGCAAGCGCATCTGGATCTGGACCACGAGCCTGCTCCCCGCCGCCGCCCGCCCCGGCGTCGCCGGCGCCGGTCCGCGCGCCTGGCGGACCCTGACCGCGTACGTGCGCGGCACGGTCCTGGTGGCCCTCATCGACGCCGTGTTCATCGGTCTCGGCCTCTACTTCCTCGACGTGACGATGGCCGTGCCGCTCGCCGTCTTCATCTTCCTGTTCGCCTTCATCCCGCTCGTCGGCGCGGTGATCTCCGGCGCCCTCGCCGTGGTCGTGGCCCTGGTGACCCAGGGGCCGTTCACCGCGGCGATGGTGCTGCTGGTGGTCCTGGCCGTGCAGCAGATCGAGGGCCACGTGCTCCAGCCCTTCATCCTGGGCCGGGCGGTACGGGTCCACCCGCTCGCGGTGGTGCTCTCGGTGGCGGCCGGCGGCATGGTCGCCGGCATCGGCGGAGCGGTGGTCGCCGTACCCCTGGTCGCCGTGACCAATACCGTGGTCGGATACCTGCGGGCCTACTCCCGCGAACAGCTCCATCACGGGCTCTCCCCGGTCGGCCCCGGGCCGCACGGTGCGACGGCCCTGGGACAGTCGGCATCCGAGGCGGAGGAGACACGTACGGGTGATAACGGAGCCTGAATTTGACGGCGGCTCGTCCGGTCCGCCGGGGTCGGACGACCTGGCGGGGCCGGAGGGACACGAGGGCCACGGCGGGTCCCCGCGGCCCGGCCGCCGCCCCTGGCGCTGGGCGCTCGGCGGCGCCCTGATCGCCTCCGTGCTGTGGGCGGGTGCCTGGTGGACCGTGACCCCGCAGGACGGGCGCCCGCCGCTGCGGTACGCACTGCCCCAGAGCCTGTGCGACGAGGCGAAGATGCCCGCGCTGGCCCGGCAGGGCGAGGTGCTCCAGTGGCAGCGCACCCCGAAACTGTTCGAACACCCGGGAGTGGACCAGGCGTACTGCCAGCTGAGTACCACGATGCAACCCTCGGACGGCCCCGGCCAACGGCTCTCGTACGAGGTCCAGGCCGCGATGACCCTGCACAAGCGCACCGATCCCGCCCCCGAGTTCGGCGCGGATCCCGCGCCCGTGGGCTGGCTCGGCGCGAGCCGCGCGGAACCCCGCTCGGTGCCGGGGCTCGGGGAGCGGGCGCTGATCTGGGAGGTGGAGTACGGGCAGTCGTGGCGGCTGGCCGTACTCGACGGGGGCACGGTGTTCACCGTGGACGTCACGGTGTGGGCGTTCGGCCCGGACGAGGTCGACGGCGACGGCAACCCGGTCTCCGGATCCGGGGTGAAGGATCCGCCGCAGCCCGATTCAGACGCGGTCCAGGCTGCGATGATCGACGACATGCACGGCCTGATGAAGGCGCTGCGCAGGTAGGCGCGACGGCCGCGGAGGCACGGGGGACGGGGGACACGGGGATGATCGGCGAGCCCGAGATCGACGGGGACTGGGACACGGCGCGCGGGGCGGAGGGGGCCGCGGAGGCCCTTCCCGGTGAGCGCGAGCGCGCACCGGGTGCGCGTACGCCATGGTGGTGGGCGCTGGGCGGAGTGGTGGCGGCTTCGGCGGTGTGGGCGGGTGCCCTGGCCGTGCAGGACCGCTTTCCGGACGTGCCGCGCCTCGACCACCGGCACTCGTCCGATGTGTGCAAGGAGTTCGAGCTCAAGACGGTCGGCCAGGCCGTCGGCCGGGAGTTCGAGGGACGCCAGAGCGGCGAGGGCGTGTTCCTCGCGCAGGACTGGTCGTACTGCACGGTGATCACGCCGTACCAGGAGGGGGCCGTCATGTACGGCGCCCAGCTGCTGGTCGAGCTGCACAAGAAGGACGACCCGGCGGCGGAGTTCGCGACCGGCCCCGGGACGGACCCGGCGACCAGGCTGGACATGGGCCAGCGCCGCGAGGTGCCGGGCCTCGGCGACCGGGCGGTACTCGACCGGTACCACGCGAACGACGGATCGCGGCTCATGGTGCTCGACGGAGGGGCGGTCTTCACCCTCACCGTGCAGCGGTTCCGCATCAGCGGCGCCGACGGCGCCAACGCGGCCGACGGCGACAGGAGCGGCGGCGTCGACGAGGACGCGATGGAGGCGGCGATGATCGAGGACATGCGGGCGCTGATGGCGAAGCTGGAGCGGTAGCCGGGGACGCGCGCAGGAGCCCCGCGACCGGAAGTCGCGGGGCCCCTGGGGTGCGTGCGGCGGGGTGCTACGCGCCGGCGAGGGCGGCCTCGGCATCGAGGGCGGCCTCGGCATCGAGGGTGACGGCGACGGCCTGGATCACCGAGGCGATCTTGAAGGCCTCCTGGATCGTCTCGCGGTCCACGCCGGCCTTGCGCAGGACCTGCTCGTGCGAGTCCAGGCACTGGCCGCAGCCGTTGATCGCGGAGACGGCGAGCGACCACAGCTCGAAGTCGACCTTCTCCACACCGGGGTTGCCGATGACGTTCATCCGCAGACCCGCGCGCAGGTTGCCGTACTCCGGGTCGGAGAGCAGGTGGCGGGTGCGGTAGAAGACGTTGTTCATCGCCATGATCGCGGCGGCCGACTTGGCGGCGGTGTACGCCTCCGGCGACAGGGCCGCCTCCGCCTCCGGCTCCAGCTCACGCAGGACGCGCGGGGAACGCGCGGCGATGGCGCAGGACAGGACCGTGCCCCAGAGCTGCTGCTGCGTCAGCGCGTCCTGGTTGCCGATGACCGAACCGAGGTTCAGCTTCAGGTCCTTGGCGAAGTCCGGCAGGGCGGACTTGAGGGAGTCGAGGGACATCGCTCACTCACCGGCCAGCAGCGCGCCGGCGTCGAGGGTTCCCTCACCCTTGTTCCAGTTGCAGGGGCACAGCTCGTCGGTCTGCAGGGCGTCGAGCACCCGCAGGACCTCCTTGGGGTTCCGGCCGACGGAACCGGCGGTGACCATGGAGAACTGGATCTCGTTGTTCGGGTCCACGATGAAGACGGCACGCATCGGGAGACCGTCCGAGCCGAGGATGCCCAGGTCGGCGCAGAGTTCGCGCTTGATGTCGGACATCATCGGGAAGGGCAGGTCACGCAGGTCGGCGTGGTCCTTGCGCCAGGCGTGGTGGACGTACTCGGAGTCGAGCGAGAAGCCGAGGATCTGGGCGTCACGATCGGCGAACTCGTCGTTCAGCTTGCCGAAGGCCGCGATCTCGGTCGGGCACACGAAGGTGAAGTCGAGCGGCCAGGAGAACATGATCTTCCACTTGCCCTCGTAGGTCTTGTGGTCGATCTGCGCGAACTCGGCTCCGGCATCGAGGGAGACACAAGCGGTCAGGTCGTAGGTGGGGAACTGGTCGCCGACAGTGAGCACGCGCTCTCCTTGCGGAAAGGAAAGTGACCCTTTTGGGGGCTTTCCGGGGGGTTGGACGTATCTCACATGCTGACACAGCGGCATTGATTGCAGAAATAGCTACTCTAGTGACCTGTGATCGGAGGAACCTATCAATGGCCGTGGGCAACAGGGCAGCGAAACAGCCGACGCTCGCGCAGCTGCGGGCCTTCGTCGTCGTCGCCGAGCAGCTGCACTTCCGGGATGCGGCCGCCGCGATAGGGATGAGCCAGCCCGCGCTCTCCGGGGCCGTGTCCGCGCTGGAGGAGGCGCTCGGGGTCCGGCTGCTGGAGCGGACCACACGCAAGGTGCTGCTCACGCCCGCCGGCGAGCGGATCGCGGGCCGCGCGCGGACCGTGCTCGACGCGATGGGCGGGCTCCTGGAGGAGGCCGAGGCGGTACGGGCCCCCTTCACCGGGGCGCTGAGGTTCGGGGTGATCCCCACCGTGGCCCCGTACCTGCTGCCGACCGTGCTCGGGCTCTTCCACCGGCGCTACCCGCGGCTCGATCTCCAGGTGCACGAGGAGCAGACGGCCTCGCTGCTGGAGGGGCTGGCCGGCGGGCGGCTCGACCTGCTGCTGCTCGCCGTACCGCTCGGGGTGCAGGGGGTCACCGAACTGCCGCTCTTCGACGAGGACTTCGTCCTGCTCGCGCCGCGCGATCACCCGCTCGCCGGCCGCAAGGACATCCCGCGCGAGGAACTGCGCGGACTGCGGCTGCTCCTCCTCGACGAGGGGCACTGCCTGCGCGACCAGGCCCTCGACATCTGCCACGACGCCGGACGCACCACCGGGGCCGACGTCACCACGACCGCCGCCGGGCTGTCCACGCTCGTGCAACTGGTCGCCGGGGGACTCGGCGTCACGCTGCTGCCGCGCACCGCGCTGCGCCTGGAGACCGCCCGCAACGAGCAGCTGGCCACCGGGTACTTCGCCGAGCCGGCGCCCTCCCGGCGGATCGCGCTGGCCATGCGGACGGGAACGGCCCGCGAGGAGGAGTTCCGCGCCGTCGCCGACGCGCTGCGCGAAGCCGTACGCCCGCTCCCCGTCTGGCTGACGGACTGAGGAGCGGGCGCGGGGGAGTCGCTACGGCGGCTACTCCGTGCGCAGCCCGTCCGGGCGCATCAGGCGCACCAGCGGCGGCAGGCTGAGCAGGGTCACGAGGACGGCCACCCCTGCGCCGATGCCGATCGTCGACAGGACCGCCGTCCAGTTGATCCGGATCGTGGCGCTCGCCATCTGCATCAGCACCGTGCCGAGCGCGAGTCCGACCGCCGTGGCCAGGGCCAGGCCCAGGCCGATCGGGAGGGCGGTCTGCCACAGCACGGAGAGGCTGAGCGTGGAGCGCTTGGTGCCGAAGGCGACCAGCGAAGACAGCAGTTGCCGGCGTTCGCGCAGCTGCTCCAGCTGTGAGACCAGCAGGCTGGCGCCGATCAGCATCAGCACGAGGGCGGAGCCCACGAACAGGCCGGTCCGGATCGAGGAGTAGCGGTCGTTGACCTCGGTGGCCTGGACCGTCATGGGGACGGACAGCGGGTCGGCCTTGAAGACGGCGTTGCGGGCGAGCTCCACCGCGTCGGGCACCTTCGGGTCCAGCTTCACGTACACCCGGGAGGACTGGTAGTCGCCCACGCCCTTCGGGGCCGCGGCCGGGGTGACCAGCAGTCCGGTCAGCATGTCGCCCATGGGGCCCTTGCGGGCCTGCACGGTGCGGGCGTCGGCGGGCACGGTCCAGGCGACCGGCTTCGTGCCGTCGTCCCCGCTCTCCCTGAAGATGTTGCCGGCGAACAGCTTCTCGCCCGGCTCGGCCCAGTCGCCGGTCATGCCGCCCGGGGTGGGGGCGCCGGTGATGACGAAGGCGTCGCCGTCCTTGCAGGAGGGCAGCTCCGCGTACTCCTTGAGGGCGGCGCAGGTGCCGGTGGTCACCGAGATCGCCGTGTCCGTGTAGGACATGTCGGGGCTGCGCCCGGCATTGGTCGATGACTCCGCGACGACCTGGGTGATGCCCTTGGTCCCGGCCAGGGCCTGGGCGACGGCCTCACCACCGCCACGGGTGCGCTGCATGACGGAGATCGAGGCCCGGGAGGGGTCGTGGCCGGTCTCGCGGGTGTACGAGTCCTCGGTGGAGGCGAAGAGCATCTGCAGGGCGATGGCTCCGGCGACGGCGACGGCGATGCCGTTGACCAGCCGGGCGGAGCTGCCGCTGGTGAGCTGGAGCCGACGGGCGGCGAGCTGCCAGGAGACCGGGCCCGCGCCGCCGATCCGGCCGACGACCCGTTCCAGCACCCAGGGGAGCAGGACCGTGATGCCGACGAGGAGCAGGACCACGCCGCCCGAGACCTGCCACTGGTTGAACTGCCCGCTGTCGTTGCCCTTGCCGATCAGCGGGGCCAGCAGGCCGAGTCCGGCAAGGGGGAGCAGCAGCCGCCACCAGATCCGGCGCTTGCCCGGGGTCGTCGTGCGGACCACGCCGAGCGGCTCGATGACCACGCCGCGCAGGGCGAACAGGGTCACGGCGACGGCCGCGGCCGGTACGGCCAGTGCGATGAGCACGGCCAGCCAGGGCGTCGGGTTGAGGTCGGAGGGGAAGACGCTGCGCTGGTAGAGGTCCATGGCCGGGGCCAGCTGCCGGGCGGCCAGGAAGAAGCCGGTGCCCAGGGCCAGGCCGATCAGCGATCCCGCGGCGGCCTCGCCGGCGGCGATCCGGCGGACCATCCGGCCGTCGGCGCCGACCAGGCGCAGTGCGGCGAGCCTGCGGTCGCGGCGGTCGCCGCCGAAGCGGACGGCGGCGCCGATGAACACGGCGACCGGCATCAGCAGGGCGACGAAGGTGAGCACCACGAGGAGCGTGAGGACCGGGTCGAGGGGTTCCTTCTCGAGGGTGTTCTCGAAGGCGGTGACCCGCTGTACGTAGTTCGGCGCCTCCTTCCGGAGCTCGGTGAGCCGGTCGCTGCCCGCGTAGAAGTAGAGGTCGCCGGGGCCCACCAGGCCCGCGTCGCCGATGGTCGAGACGATCTTCCCGTCGAGGCGGTCGCGCAGCAGCTTGCCCTCGCGGGTCTTCATCAGCCTGTCGAGCGCGGGGGAGACGACCAGTTCGCCGGGGCCGGGGAACGTGCTCACGCCCGGGGGCAACGGGGCGTCCGGCCCCTCGGGCTGCACGAGCCGTCCGTCGACCCCGTAGGCGCGGTACGACTGGTTCACATCGGTGATCAGCAGCGTGTCCGGGCCGGGCCGCTCGGCGGTGGGCGAGGTGAACGTCTGGCGGGCGTCGGCGCGCGCGTCGCGGGCGGCCAGGGCGCTGGGAACCGCGCTGGTCACGAGGAGCAGGGCGACGCCGAGGCCGACGCCCAGACCGGTGAGGAGGGTGCGGGTCCAGCCCTGACGGCCGCCGCCGAAGGCGAAGCGGACACCGAGGCCGAGGTCGCGGAGCCAGACGGCGAGGGCGCCCTGTTCGCCGGGGCCGGCGGGGCTGCCGGGTCCGCCGGGTCCGCCGGGGGTGCTGTGTGTGCTGTGGTTCCCGTGACTCATACCGCGCGCTCCATGTCGCGGGACTTGCCGTCGCGTACGACGATCTCGCGGTCGGAGTACGCGGCCACGCGGGTCTCGTGCGTGACGAGGACGACGGCGGCGTTCGTGGACCGGGCGGCCTCGGTGAGCAGCTGCATGACGAGCTCGCCGTTGAGGGAGTCGAGGGCGCCCGTGGGCTCGTCGGCGAAGATCAGCCGGGGGCTGGTGACGAGGGCGCGGGCGACGGCCACGCGCTGGCCCTGGCCGCCGGACACCTCGCCGGGGCGCTTGCGGCCGAGGTCGTCGACCTGGAGGCGCTCCATCCATTCCAGGGCGGTGCGTTCGGCCTGCTTGCGCTTCACGCCGGTGAGGCGGAGCGGCAGGGCGACGTTCTCGACGCAGGTGAGCTCGGGGACGAGCTGGCCGAACTGGAACACGAAGCCGAACTCGCCGCGGCGCAGGGCGCTGCGCTCGCCGTCGTTCATGGCGGAGAGCTCGCGTCCGGCGTAGGTGATGGTCCCGGAGTCGGGGGTGACGATGCCGGCGAGGCAGTGCAGCAGGGTCGATTTGCCGGAGCCGGAAGGTCCCATGATCGCGACGACCTCGCCCGCGTGGATGGAGAACTCGGCTCCGTCCAGGGCGTGGGTGGTGCCGTAGGTCTTGCGGAGGTCCGTGGCGCTGAGCAGTGTGCCGGCCGGGGTCATCGCTGTATCTCCTGGGCGAGCTGGTCGAGGCGGGCGGCGGTGAGTTCGAGCCACCGCAGGTCCGCTTCGAGGTGGAACAGGGCGTGGTCGCAGACCAGCTGGTCGGCGAGGTCCCCCTTGCGCTTGCGCTGCGTGAGGATGCGCATCAGGCGCAGGTGCTCGGCGCGCTGGGTGTCCAGGAGCTCCTGGGCGCTGCGGCCGGTGAGGAGGGCGAGGACGACCTTGGTGTAGAGGGTCGACTGGAGGTACGGCTCGGGCTTCTCCGGCTGGGCGAGCCAGTCCTCGACGTCGGTGATCCCGGCGTCGGTGATCGCGTACCGCTTGCGCTCGGGGCCGCCGCCGCTCTCCACCCCGTCGACCTCGACCAGGCCGTTCTTCAGCAGCCGGGACATGGTCGAGTAGACCTGCCCGTAGGCGAGGGGCCGGTCGTGGCCGAATCTCTCGTCGAAGGTCCGCTTGAGGTCGTAGCCGTGCCGGGGGCCGGCCTCCAGGAGGCCGAGGAGTGCGTGACTGATGGACATGCGGACGACTATACACGCGGTGTATACGCTCGATGTATAGAGGTGGAGGGAGGTCGCCGGAGCCCGGGATGTCTGCCATTCGGAGGAACCTGACCACGCGGGACACGGCCCCGGGCCCGGCCCGTGACGTTGCTGGCATCTTGAAGGTTCATGCGAGCACCCACCGGCAACGTCGCCGCACTCCCACCGCAGCAGACGGGCACCGAGGTACGGACGGCGCCGAAGCCGTCCGCGCACGGCCGCCCCGCATCCGACTGGTGGATCTGGGCCATGGCGGGGGCCCTGTTCTTCGCCTACATGACCCTGTCGCTGCGGATCCACGAGCGCCTGTACTCCCGCAGCTTCGATCTGGGGATCTTCGTACAGGTCGTGCGTTCCTACGCGTCCGGGGACCTGCCGGTCTCCGAGGTCAAGGGGCCGGACTTCCCGATCCTCGGAGACCACTTCTCGCCCGTCCTGGCGCTGCTGGCACCCCTGTACTGGCTGTGGCCGTCGGTGAAGGTGCTGCTCGTGGCGCAGGCCGCGCTGGTCGCCGGGAGCGTGCTGCCGCTGGCCTTCTGGGCCCGCCGGACGCTGGGCTCCGCGGCCGCCGTGGTCATCGGCACCTGCTACGGCCTCGCGTGGGGCATCGCGAGCGGGGTCTCCTCCGACTTCCACGAATGGGCCTTCGCCCTCCCGCTGCTCACGCTCTCCCTGACGGCCCTCGGCAGCGGCCGGCTGCGCGCCGCCGCCTCCTGGGCGTTGCCGCTCCTGCTCGTGAAGGAGGACCTCGGTCTCACCGTGGCCGCCATCGGCCTGCTCATCGCCTGGCGGGGCGGGCCGGGCGGCCGCAGGACGGGGCTCCTCACGGCCGCGGCCGGCGTGGCCGGGAGCGCGCTCGCCCTGCTGGTGCTGAGCTCCTTCCACCCGGGCGGGTTCGACGGCTACTTCCTCTCCCACAACCCCGGAGGCAGCGCGGCCGACGGGGCGGGGAAGGGGTCGGGAGGCGGCGCCGTGGAACTGCTCCACCAGTTCACGCTCGGTCTCATCACCCCGCAGGAGAAGGTCACCACCCTCATCCTCGCCCTGGCGCCCACGCTGTTCCTGGCCCTGCGCTCCCCACTCGTGCTGGTCGCCCTGCCGTCCGTGATGTGGCGTCTCGCCTCGAGCTACCCCGACCACTGGGGCACCGGCTACCACTACTCGCTGCTGATCATGCCGGTCCTCTTCGTGGCGTTCGTCGACGCCCTGCGGCTACGGGGTGCGCGCGGGCGCAGCCTGTACCGCTACCTGGCGGGCTCCGCGGCGGTCACCTTGATGCTGCTGCCGCACTTCCCGCTGTGGCAGCTGGTCCAGCCGGCGACCTGGAAGCACGATCCCCATGCCGTGGCGGCCCACCGCGTGATGGACCGGATCCCGGACGGTGCCACGGTCCAGGCGTCGACGTACCTGGTGCCCCACCTCGCCGACCGCACCAGCGTCAGTCTCTTCGGCTGGGGGGACAGCCGGCCGAATCCCGAGTGGATCGTCGTCGACACCACGGTCGCGCCGCAGCGGCGGTGGCCGCAGTCGGCGCTCCAGGAATCCATCGCCCTCGACCAGGCCCGGAGCCAGGGGTACCGGATCGCGGCCCAGCTGGACGGCTTCGTCCTGCTGAACCGCCGGTCCTGACGCGCGGGCGTACGGTTCTCCGGGGCCGGGGCCGGGGCCGGGGCCGGGGCCGGGGCCGGGGCCGGGGCCGGGCCCGGGGCCGGGGCCTGAGCCCGG
>NZ_JBEXPT010000115.1:0-20785 GCF_040612195.1 Streptomyces sp. NPDC006450
AACTCACCGCCGCCCGCGCGGCCGACGCCGCCGACGCCGCCGAGGCCGCCCACGACGCCGAGTACCGGGCCGCCGCCTCCCTCGCCGGGGCCCCGCGCCTGGCCGCCCTTCTGGGCCTCCCGGACGCCCCGGGAGCGACCGGGACCGGTGATGTGTCCCAGGGCCCCTCCGGGTCCCCCGCGCCGGGCCGACCGGGCGCAGACGCGGCTCCCGCCGCCGGGCTCACGGTCGCCGACCTCGACCGGGGCGCCGACGAACTGCGCGAACTGCTGACCCGCGCCGTCGCGACCGCCGAACGCCAGCTCTTCGACCTGCGCACCGCCGCCGCCGACGACTCCCGCATCCTCGGCGCCCTCGGCGACGGCGGCCTGCTGCCGCCCGGCCCCGACGTGCTCGCCACCGTCGAGTTCCTCGGCGAACACGGCATCCCGGCCCTCCCCGGCTGGCGCTACCTCGCCCAGTCCGTGGACCCGGCCGACCACGCAGCCGTCCTCGCCGCCCGCCCCGAACTCGTCGACGGCGTCGTCATCACCGACCCCGACACCCACTCCCGGGCCCGCGAGGTCCTCTCCGGCGCCGCCCTGCTGCCCCGCTCCACCGTCGCCGTCGGTACCGCCGCGGCCCTGCTGGCGCCGGTTCCCCCGGCCGGCGACGCCACGGGGTCCGGCATCTTCATCGTCCCGCCGAACCCGGCCATGCACGACGAACACGCCGCCGACGAGGAGCGCCAGGCGCTGCGCGCCCGCGCCACCGCCCGCGACACCGAGATCCGGGAGCTCGCCGCCCGCCTGTCCGGCGACCGCGAACTCGCCGCCCGGCTCCTCTCGTGGCGCACCGGCTGCCCGCCCGGCCGCCTCACCGAGCTCGCGGAGCAGGCCGCCGCCGCCCGCGGCTTCGCCGAGGAGACCGACGCCGAGCTCGCGGAGGCCCGTACCGTACGCGCCGAGGCCGACGAGGCCGCCGCCGACGCGGCGCGGGTCCGCGAGGAGCGCCAGGACACCGCCCAGCGCGCCCGCCGCGTCGCGGACGCCCTCGCCGGTCTCGCGTACCGGCTGCGCGAGCGCGCCGGCTGGCAGGCCAAGCTGCGCGAACTCGCCGACGACGCCGCCGAGTCCGAGGCCCGCGCCGAGGCCTGCCTCGACCGGGCCCGAGCCGCCGACGAGGACCGCCGCGCCGCCCAGCGCGCCGCCGACGACGCCCGCCGCACCGCCCGCGCCCTGCGCGCCGAGCGCGCCGAGATCGCCGGAGCACCGGATCCGCTGCCCGAGTCCCCCGCAGGGAACGGGGCCACGGCCAAGGCGCCGCTCCCCGCCCTCCGCGAGGCCTACCGCGCCGCCTCCCAGCTCTACGAGAAGGTCGGCGTCGGCGCCGACCTGCGCTCCGAACAGGCCCGCGCCGAGAGCGACGAGTCGGTGGCCCTCGCCGAACTCGACCGCCTCACCAACAAGGTCCGTACCCGCGCCGCGCAGCTCCTCGAGGGCACCGACGGGGCCGACGGCCCCTCCCGGCAGGCCGCGGCCGCCCGCGCCGAGGCCCTCGTGCAGATGCTGGAGACCCGCGCCTCCACCGCGAGCGAGCAGCTCGGGCGCCTGCGCGGCGAGGCGGAACGGCACGCCCCCGCCGAGGGCGGGGCACACACCGAGCTGCCCGAGGAGCTGATCCCCGACAACGTCGAGGACGCCCAGGCCATGCTCCGCACCGCCACCGCCCAACTCGCCGCCCACACCGCCGCGGTGGAGTCCGCCCGCGCGGCCCACGCCGACCTGCTGCGCGCCCACCGCACCGCCGAGGAGGGCGCGGGCGGCTTCGACGAGACCGCGGCCATGCTCCGGGACCTCCTGCGGGACCACACCCACCAGGAGGACGAGCAGGAGCCCGTGGCCCACCCCGGCAGCCTGGAGGAGGCCCGCCAGTCGGCCACCGAGGCCCGCCGCTCGCTACGGGCCTGCGCCGCCGACCTGTCCGCCGCCGAGGCGGCCGTCCGCGAGGCGAGCGACATCCTGGTCCGGCACGCCAACGCCAACCGCTACGAGCAGGTACGCACCCCCGCGCGCCAGCAGATCCGCGAACTGCCCGCCTCCGCCCTGCCCGAGCACGCCGCGGCCTGGGCCGTGGCCTTCGCCCCCCGGCTGCGCGTCCTCACCGACGAGCTGGCTCAGCTGGAGCGCAACCGGGACAGCATCGTGGACCGGCTGCGCGGGCTCGTGGAATCGGCCCTGGCCACCCTGCGCTCCGCCCAGCGCCTCTCCCAGCTCCCCGAGGGACTGGGGGAGTGGTCGGGCCAGGAGTTCCTGCGCATCCGCTTCGAGGAGCCCGACCAGGCCACCCTCACCGAGCGGCTCGGCGAGGTCATCGACGAGGCGACCCGCGCCGCCGTGAAGAAGAACAGCACCGCCTCCTTCGGGGAGGGCCGCCGCGACGGCATGTCGCTGCTCCTGCACGGGGTCCAGGCGGCCCTGGAACCCAAGGGCATCGCGGTGGAGATCCTCAAGCCCGACGCGGTGCTGCGCGCCGAGCGGGTCCCGGTCGGTCAGATGGGCGACGTGTTCTCCGGCGGCCAGCTGCTCACCGCCGCGATCGCCTTGTACTGCACGATGGCGGCGCTGCGCAGCAACGACCGGGGCCGCGACAAGCACCGGCACGCGGGCACGCTCTTCCTCGACAACCCGATCGGGCGCGCGAACGCCACGTACCTGCTGGAACTCCAGCGGGCCGTCTCGGACGCGCTCGGCGTCCAGCTGCTGTACACCACCGGCCTGTTCGACACCACGGCCCTCGCCGAGTTCCCGCTGGTCATCCGGCTGCGCAACGACGCCGACCTGCGCGCGGGGCTCAAGTACATCAGCGTCGAGGAACACCTCCGACCGGGCCTGCCCCAGCAGTTCACGGACGGGGAGACGATCCACGGCGAGATCACGGCGACCCGCATGTACCGCCGCAGCTGAGCCTTTCCGGCGCGCCGGGCACCTTCCCGGCGCGCTCGCCCGGCTCGGCTCTGGCGGGCCGGCGCGCCGGGCGCAGGCCCGCGGAACCACCGCGGGGCACCGGCGCCAGGGCGCCTCAGCCGCGCCCCGTACCCGTCTGCGGCGGCCAGATGCCGGTCGCCTCGCCGCGTGCGGGCCTGCGGGGCGGCAGGGGAGGCGCGGAGCGGGCCTCCCGGCGTGCCGTGCGGCGCTCGCGCCGCCGGTCGCGCGCCGTACTGCTGGGCTCCGAGAGGACCCCGTAGCGCTGGTTCCACGTCTGCCGGGTGATCAGCACGTCGAGTACGCCCCACGTGGCCACGACGACCCCCGCTATCGAGCACAGCGACAGCGGAAGCGCCAGCCAGGAGCCGGTGACCGTCAGGAAGAAGGAGATCGTCGCGGCCGTCAGCGTCACGGCGACGATCAGCACCGCCCGCACGGCGGACGTCCGCACCGGGTCCGGCATGCGCCTGCGCCCCGCCGGCTGGTCGACCCACAGGGCCCGTCCCCGCTGAGCCCCGGGCCCCGCGTCGTCGGCCCCGTGGCCCTCGTACCTCTTCGCCATGGTCGGCTCCCTCCCCTCCACGCGGTAGCTCATGCCCGCCCCGAACAGGTAGACGCACGGAGGGGCCGATAGATTCCCGTTTCCCGGACGCGCCGGGCGCCCCGAAGTATCGCGGAACGAAGAATTCCAGCCATCCATTCCGCGACGGGGACCGAGGCCCCACCAAGTGTCATCTGCCACATATCGGGCCGCACTTCACGGGAACTAACGGACAACTCGTGATCTTCGTCCGGGGGTCAGGCCGAAAACGTCCGGACAGGTCTTCGAAGGTTCGCCGTGGCAGTAGTAGGCTCACGCCGTTTAAATGACGGAACACCAACCCCCGGTAACGGGGTTGAGCTGGGGGAGGCTGGGGAGGCCATGCGCTTTCGCGGGAAGTCCATCCGCCGGAAGATCGTGGCGTTGCTCCTTGTGCCGCTCGTCTCCCTGACCGCCCTCTGGGGCTTCGCAACGGTGATCACCGGCCGGCAGGCCGTCCAACTGCTCGGTGTCGCCTACGTCATCGACAAGGTCGGCTACCCGGTCGAGGACGTCGTCCGCGTCATCCAGAAGGAGCGCCGCCAGACCCTCGTGGTCATCGGCGACCCGCGCGCCTCGAGCGCCAACAACGAACTCCTCGAGAGCCGCGCGGCCACCGACGCGGCGGTCGAGAAGATCTCCGCCGACGCCAAGGACCCCGAGGTCGCCGACGAACTCGACCCGGACTCCACCCGGCACCTGAGCTCCATCCTCGAAGCCTTCCGCAGCATCGGAGCGCTCCGCAGCGCGGTGGACGGGGGCTCCCTCGACACCAACCAGGCACTGGAGCTCTACAACCGGCTCGTGGACCCCTGCTACGAGTTCCTCATGAACCTCCACGCGCTCCAGGACGTGGAGATGGACAAGCAGGGCCGCGCCCTGGTCGGCATCACCCGCGCCCGCGAGACCCTCTCGCGCGAGGACGCACTCGTCGCCGGGGCCCTGGCCGCCCGCCACGTCAGCCAGGCGGACATCCGCAACGCCTCCGACTTCGTGGCCAACCGCAAGCTGCTCTACGAGTTCAACCTCGCGATCCTCCCGGCCGCCGACCGGGAGCAGTTCGAGCAGTACTGGAACAACCCGGAGAGCCGCGCCCTGCGCGAGGCAGAGGAACGATTCCTCGTCCAGGGTCCGACCCACAGCCCGCGCAACGTGACCCCCGCCCAGTGGGACGCGGCCACCGGCAAGGTGCTCGAGGACCTCGCCGTCATGGGCACCGCCGCGGGCGACCGCTACCAAGAGCGCGTCGAGCCCGTCGCCATGGACGTCCTGGTCCAGGCCGCCCTCGCCGGGGTGCTCGGGTTCATCGCCCTCATCGTCTCCCTCGTCCTGTCCATGCGCATCGGCCGCGAGCTGATCCGCGACCTGTCCCGGCTCCGCAAGGAAGCCCACGAGGTCTCCGGCATCCGCCTCCCCGGCGTGATGCGCCGCCTCGCCGCGGGCGAGCACGTGGACGTGGAGACCGAGGCCCCGCGCCTGGAGTACGAGAAGGACGAGGTCGGCCAGGTCGGCCAGGCCCTCAACTCCCTCCAGCGCGCGGCCATCGAGGCCGCCGTCAAGCAGGCGGAGCTCCGCCGCGGGGTGTCCGAGGTCTTCGTCAACCTGGCCCGCCGCAACCAGGTGCTGCTGCACCGCCAGCTCACCCTGCTCGACACCATGGAGCGGCGCACCGAGGACACCGAGGAGCTCGCCGACCTCTTCCGCCTCGACCACATGACCACCCGCATGCGCCGCCACGCCGAGGGCCTGGTGATCCTCTCCGGCGCGGCACCCTCCCGCCAGTGGCGCAAGCCCATCCAGCTGATGGACGTCGTACGGGCCGCCGTCGCCGAGGTGGAGGACTACGAGCGCATCGAGGTACGCCGGCTGCCGCGCCTGGGCATCGCCGGCCCGGCCGTGGCCGACGTCACCCACCTCATCGCCGAACTCCTGGAGAACGCGACCGTCTTCTCCCCGCCGCACACGGCGGTCCAGGTCCTGGGCGAGCGCGTGGCCAACGGATTCACCCTGGAGATCCACGACCGCGGCCTCGGCATGACCCCCGAGGCGCTCTTCGACGCGAACCTCCGGCTCAGCGAGACCTCCGAGTTCGAACTCTCCGACACCGACCGGCTCGGCCTGTTCGTCGTCAGCCGGCTCGCGCACCGGCACGAGGTCAAGGTCCGCCTCCAGATCAGCCCCTACGGGGGCACCACCGCGGTGATCTTCCTCCCGGTGGCCCTGCTGACGGAGGCTCCCGAGACCAACGGCACCGGCATCAGGCTGGCCGGCGGCAAGGCGCTCGGCGGACCCGTGGGCGCCACCCGCCCGCGGGCCGTCGCCGAGAGCGGCTCCGCCGACCGCCGGCTCCCGGCAGGCGCCGAACTGCGCGGCCCCGTCGAGCTGGAGGCCCCGATCGGCATGCTGGGGCTGGACGAGCCCGTCCCGGCCCCGGATGACGCCCCCATCGGCATCACCGGCTCGGCCGGACCAACCGGGCGCACTGGGGTCTCCGGAGCCAAGGGCAGGCCCGCCATGGCCACCCTCGACGACGAGACCCCGCCGAACGGCATCTCGCGCAACTCCCTGCTCGGCCTGCGCCCGGCCGGCCGCCCGCACGCGGACCGGTACACCGATCGCGGCGGTCCCCGCAAGGGCGACCGCATCGCGGACCGCATGGGCGACCGGGCAGCGGACGGCTCCGGCGACCGGACGGGCCTCTGGAAGGGCGACCGGTCCGCCGACGCCCCCGCCGAGCGGGGCGGCGCCCGGCTCGGCGACCGCGACCCGGGCCGGGACGGCCTCCGCGACCGGGACCGGAGCCACGACCGCGGCCGGGAACGCCGCGACCACCGCGACCGCGAGCGGGAGCCCCTGCCGCCCACCGGCCCGGTCCGCCTGGAGCCGGCACGCGCGGACTCCGCCCGGCCCGATGGCGCCCGCTCGCCCGGCGCCGTCCCGCTCCCGCGCCGCCGTCCCGCCCCGACCCTGGTGGCGGAGCACGGCCGCCGCGTGGAGCCCCGTCCCGTCTCGGCGGTCCCGGACCCCGCGCAGGAGGCGCCGGTCCCGAACGGACCGGCCCACCCCGCGGCGGCACCCTCCGGGGCGACCCTGCCCCGCCGGATCCGCCAGGCCAGCCTCGCGCCCCAGCTCAAGGACGCCCCGGCCCCGTCCCCCGCCGAAGCCGCCGCGGACCCGGCGGCCGACCGCGACGCGGAGGACGTGCGCCGGCGCATGTCCTCGCTCCAGCGCGGCTGGACCGCGGGCCGCGACCACCACGCGCGGCAGCAGGCGGCGCAGGCGACCGGGGCGGACCAGGCCGCGCAGGCACAGCGGACAGCCCCGGCACAGCAGACAGCCCAGACACAGCAGACCACGCAGGCACAGCAGGCAACGCAGGCCGCGCACGCGGAGCGGGCGGCACGGACCACGCACGCCCGGCAGGCCGACCCGACGCGGCCGGCGCGGCAGAACGCACCACACCAGCCCGTGACCGAGGCCGGCACCCCTGCCGCCACCGGTCCCGGAAGCGAGAACGAAGGGGACGGTCGATGACCGCACCGCAGTCCGGCAACGACACCAGGGGCCGCGGCTCCGGCCCGCTCAACTGGCTCCTCGACGAGCTCGTCGACCGGGTCGCCAGCATCCGCAAGGCCGTGGTCCTCTCCGGCGACGGCCTGCCCACCGGAAGCTCCAAGGACCTCACCCGGGAGGACAGCGAGCACCTGGCCGCCGTGGCCTCCGGTTTCCACAGCCTCGCCAAGGGCGTCGGCCGCCACTTCGACTCCGGCACGGTCCGCCAGACCGTGGTCGAGCTCGACGAGGCGTTCCTGTTCGTCATGGCGGCCGGCGACGGGAGCTGCCTGGCGGTGCTTGCCGACGCCGACTCCGACGTCGGCCAGGTCGCGTACGAGATGACCCTCATGGTCAAGCGGGTCGGTGACCACCTGGCGACCGCCCCGCGCACCGGGCTGCCAGCCGGAGGGTGAGTCGGAAGGCATGAGCGATCCAGGCCAGGACCACCCCGCCCACATCCCCGCCGCCTCCGACGCCATTGGCGACCAGTGGTTCGACGACGACGCGGGTCCGGTGGTGCGTCCGTACGCGATGACCCGCGGCCGGACCAGCCACACCGGACAGCACCGCCTCGACCTGATCGCGCTGGTGGTCGCGGAATCCGCCGCCGAAGACCCGGTCTGGGACACGACCTTGTCGCCGGAACACGCCGACATCCTCGGGCTCTGCCTGCTCCGCCCGCAGTCCGTCGCGGAACTCGCGGCCGAACTCGACCTCGCGGTCGGGGTCGTACGCGTCCTGATCGGCGACCTCGTCGACGACGAACTGGTCCACGTGACCCGGCCGGTCCCCCCGGCCGAACTGCCCGACGAATCCATTCTGCGTGAGGTGATCGATGGCCTTCGGGCGCTCTAGCCGCACCGGCGCCATGCATGCCGTGACGCCGGTCGAGCCGCTGACCCTGAAAATCCTGGTCGCGGGCGGTTTCGGGGTGGGCAAGACCACCCTGGTCAGTGCGGTGAGCGAGATCAGGCCGCTGCGGACGGAGGAACGCCTCTCCGAGCCGGGACGCGGCATCGACGACACCGGGGGAGTGGAGGGCAAGAGCACCACCACGGTGGCCATGGACTTCGGCCGCATCACCCTGCGCGAGGACCTCGTGCTGTACCTGTTCGGCACCCCCGGACAGAACCGCTTCTGGTTCCTGTGGGACGAGCTGGCCCAGGGATCGCTCGGCGCCGTGGTCCTCGCGGACACCCGGCGGCTCTCCGACTGCTTCGCCGCCATCGACTACTTCGAACGGCGCGAGATCCCCTTCTTGGTGGCCGTGAACTGCTTCGACGGAGCCGACCAGTACCCCGTGGTGGTCGTACGGGAGGCTCTGGACCTCACTCCCGAGGTCCCGGTGCTGCTGTGCGACGCACGGGACCGGGAGTCGGTCAAGGACGTCCTGGTGGGGGTCGTGGAGCACGCGATGACCCTGGCCAGGGCCCGCCGCCAGAGCCTGACGACGGGGGCCCAGGGCCCGGCCTGATCCGAGAGCACGGCCCCGGCCCCGGGCCGTGACATGGAGGCGGCCCGTACCCCCGCCGACTGGGGTACGGGCCGCAGCTCTCATGGGGGGATCCGGGGTGCCCGTCGCGGAGCGGGACCGTGGAGAGAGTGTGAACCCGCCGTCCGGGGCCGTCAAGCGTTCGGACAGCAGCCGCTGCTCATCGCCGCACGGGGGCGCTAGCGCACCGCGACGACCGCAGATCCGTGCCCGAACAGCCCCTGGTTGGCGGTGATTCCAGCCCGCGCACCCGCCACCTGCCGCTCCCCGGCGGTGCCCCTCAGCTGCCAGGTCAGCTCGCACACCTGGGCGATGGCCTGGGCCGGCACCGCCTCCCCGAACGACGCCAGTCCGCCGCTGGTGTTGACGGGGATCCGCCCGCCGAGCGCGGTCGCGCCCTCCCGCACGAGCTTGGCCCCCTCGCCCTCCCCGCACAGGCCGATGTCCTCGTACCACTCCAGCTCCAGCGCGGTGGACAGGTCGTAGACCTCGGCGAGCGAGAGGTCGTCCGGCCCGAGCCCCGCCTCCTCGTACGCCGCCCGCGCGATCGAGGCGCGGAAGGAGCCGGGAGCCGGCGCGGCCGCGGTCACCGAGTCGGTGGCGATGTCCGGCAGGTCCAGGACGGTCCGGGGATACGTGGGCGTCACCGTGGACACGGCCCGGATCCGCACCGGGTCCACCGCCCCCCGCGAGCGCGCGAAGTCCATGCTGCTCAGCACCAGCGCCGCGCCCCCGTCGGAGGTGGCGCAGATGTCGAGGAGCCGCAGCGGATCGGCGACGATCGCCGAGGCGGCCACCTCCTCGGCCGTCACGGCCTTGCGGTAGCGGGCGTTCGGGTTCAGCAGCCCGGCCGCCGCGTTCTTCACCTTGACCTGTGCGAAGTCCTCACCGGTGTCCCCGTAGAGGGCCATCCGGCGCCGTGCGTACAGCGCGAAGTACGCCGGGTTCGTGGCCCCCAGGACCCGGAAGCGCAGCCAGTCCGGATCGTCCGGCCGGTCCCCGCCCGCCGGCGCGAAGAACCCCTTCGGGGCGGCGTCCGCCCCGACCACCAGCACCACCTCGGCCAGCCCGGCCAGGATCTGCGCCCTGGCCGCGCCGATCGCCTGGGCGCCGGACGCGCAGGCCGCGTACACGCTGGTCACGCGCGCGCCCTGCCAGCCCAGCGCCTGCGCGAAGGTGGCCCCGGCCACGTAGCCGGGGTACCCCGACCGCACGGTGTCGGCCCCCACGATGGACTGCACGTCGGTCCAGTCCAGCCCGGCATCGGCCAGCGCGGCCCGCGCGGCGGCCCGCCCGTACTCGACGAAGCTGCGACCCCATTTGCCCCACGGATGCATGCCGGCCCCGAGGACGGCGACATCGGCGCTCACCGCTCCACCTCCACGGGCCGGAAGTTCCAGGTGGTCCAGGCCGTGCCGTCGGCGTCCACGTTCAGCACGCCGCCGACCACCTCGACCTCCATCCCGACCGCCAGATCACCGACGCCCACCCCGGGCGCCGTCTGCCCGAGCACGACCATCCCCTCGGCCTCCAGCTCCACGGCGACCAGGGTGTACGGGGTCCAGGGCGCGTCAGGGTCGGACACGTACGGCGCGGGCGGCCGGTACCGCCCGTCCGTGTAGGACCAGACCCGGCCGCGCGGGGAGAGCGGGGTCTCGGCGAGCTCGCCGCCGCCCGGGCAGTGCGGATTGCGGCAGTACGCGTCCTCGCGCGGGAAGAACACGGCGGCGCAGGCGGAGCACCGGGTGCCGAGCAGGCGGAACCCGCCGTCCGCGTCGTCCCCGGTGAACCACCCGCCGACCACGGGTGTGCGTGTGCGTTCCAAGACCCCTCCCGAAACCAGTACCTGACGAACCGTCAGGAGTCTGTCAGGGAACGAGCGGGAGCGCACCCCCGGGAACGCACTCCTCGCAGGGGTTCTCCGCGAGCCACTTCCGCGCGATCTCACCGAGCTCGGCGTCCCGCCCGGCCAGCATCATCCGGATCATCTGCGCGTCCCCGCGCAGCGACCACCCCGGATTCCCGAAGCTGGCGGGGTTGTTCCCCTCGATCAGGAAATGCGCCGGCCAGGCCGTCCCGTACCCGATCACGGGGAGCGCGGCGACATAGCGCTTCCGGCCGCGGGCCAGCCCGTAGACAGTGAGCGCGAGACCGGTGAGCGTTCCGGTGAGATGGATCCAGCGGGTGGCGGCGCGGGAGTGCATGGCGACGTAGTAGGGCCAGAACTCCTCGTACGAACTGAATGTCATGCGGGCACGGTACTCAGCGCTGAACGGAGGCGACAGAGACGGGAAAATCGAAGTACGTGTCCGGGAACGCCTCCGGTGCGTACGTGAAATGCCACCACTCCTGCGGCAGGTTCACGAACCCCTGCGCGCCGAGCAGGCGCCCGAGCAGCTCCCGGTTCCCGCGGGCCGCACCCGTCACCCGCGGGCTGTCGGTGTGCGCGAGCGGATCGAAGAAGTCGAAGGGCGTCCCCATGTCGAGGGGCCCCCGCCCGAGGCGCGTCAAGGTCACGTCGACGGTGCTGCCACGACTGTGCCCGGACCGCTCGGCGATGTACCCCTCGGGGATCAGCCGTTCCTTGGCCACGTTCGGATAGAACTCCGCCTTGGTCCCCTGATCCGCCCCGTCCCGGGCCCACCGCACGAACCGGTCGACGGCCCGCTGCGGCCGATAGCAGTCGTACACGAGCAGCGAGTACCCACCGCGCAACGCCTCCCGCTGCGCCCGCCGCAGCGCCTCGGCGGCGGGCCGGGCGAGCAGACAGACGGGCTCGTCGTAACCGTCCACGACCGCACCGGTGAAATTCCCGGAGCTGGCGTACCGCATCTCCTGCCCGATGCTCGCATCCACCTCCCCCACCACGGCGAACCCCCCACCCGACGCACCCCACCCCGCGGAATCCCCGCGGCCCGAACCCCCCACCCCGGACCCGCCCACCTGCCCGGACCCACCCACCACCCCGAGACTTCCACCCGTCCCCTTACCCCCCACCGACCCGGGCACGGCCACCGCCCCGGGACTTCCAGCAGCCCCAGGGCCGCCCACCGGCCCGGGCGCGGCCACCGCCGCAGGCGTGACCGCCGCCCCGGGCGCGGCCATCGCCGCCAGCACCCCCAGCGTGCCCACCCATCCCGCAACGACCGCCATCCGCATACCCCTTGGCATACCATCGCCGCATGCCGGCGCACCTGAAGGACTCGCACTGCTCCGCCTGTGGAGCCCTGTTCGATTCGGCCGACTGGCCCCGTACCTGCCCCTCGTGCGGCGCGGTCGCCTATCGCAACCCCCTCCCGGTCGCCGTCGCCCTCCTCCCCGTCGAGGACGAACTCGGCACCGGCCTGGTGGTCATCACCCGCACCATCGAGCCCGCCCTCGGCGGCATCGCCCTGCCCGGCGGGTTCATGGACTTCGGCGAGGACTGGCGCGAGTCGGTCGTCCGCGAACTCCGCGAGGAGACCGGCATCCACGCCCCGGCCTCCGAGGTCGCCCTCGCCGACACCCTCAGCTCGCCGGCCGGCCACCTGCTCGTCTTCGGCCTCCTTCCCGTCCGCCCCGCCGCCTCCCTCCCGGCATCGACCGCGACGGACGAAACCACCGGCTGGCACGTCCTGCGCGGCCCGCAGCAACTGGCGTTCCCGCTCCACACGCAGGCCGCCGATGCCTGGTTCGAGGGCCGGTACACCCACCCGGCTTGAGCCGACCGGTGCGGCCCGCCCCGGTCCGCCCCGCCCCCGCCCTGCTCACAGCCCTCGCAGCACCACCCCCTCCACCCGTTCCCCGGCCTCGTCCTCCACCACCACCGCGTCCCCGGCCCACCGCACCACGTACCGCTCCACCTCGCCCGGCTCGAAGCCCGGCCCGGGGTCCCGGATCACCACCCCGCCGCCCGTGCGGCCCCGCGCCGGGGCCCACGCCTCCAGGGCCACCGACCCGTCGGCCGCCCGCACCGGCAGCAGCGATCCGGCCCGTGCCAGCACCGGGATCCGGTCCGCCGGGGCGTCCAGCAGGATCTGGCCCGGCCCCTCGTACGCCCGGCCCGTCACCGTGTCGTACCACCGCCCGCGCGGCAACCGCACCGCCCGCCGGTCCGACCCGCACTCCAGCACCGGAGCCACCAGCAGGGCGTCACCCAGCAGGAACGCGTCTTCGCAGTCCCGCAGCGCCCGGTCCTCCGGCGCCCCCCACCACAGCGGCCGCACGTACGGTGCCCCCGTCCGCCGCGCCAGATGGGCCAGCGTCACGAAGTACGGCCGCAGCCGCTCCCGTTCGGCCAGGACGGCCCGCGCGGCACGGGTGGTCTCCTCCCCGAACTCCCACGGCTCCCGCCGGCCCGCCCAGATCGCCGCATGGGTCCGGAACAGCGGCAAGTAGGAGCCCAGTTGCAGCCACCGCAGATACAACTCCGGTGACGGCGAACCCCAGAAGCCGCCGATGTCCGGCCCCGAATACGGCACCCCGCACAGCCCGAGACCCAGGACCAGCGCCAGCGAGGCCCGCAGCCCGTCCCAACTGCTCTCCACATCACCCGACCACGTGCCCCCGTACCGCTGCATCCCCGCCCACCCCGACCGGGAGAAGAGGAAAGGCCGCTCGGCCGGCCGCAGCCGTACGAGCCCCTCCCAGCCCGCCCGCGCCATCGCGAGGGCGTACACGTTGTGCGCCTCCCGGTGGTCCCCGCCGGCCCCGTCCAGCGCGTGCCGCGCCGAGCGGGGGAGCGTCCGGCCCCCGAACGGGGCGAAGGAGACCGGCTCGTTCATGTCGTGCCAGACCCCGGCGAAGCCCTGCGCGAGCCGCTCCTCGTACAGCCCGCCCCACCACCGCCGCACCGCCGGATCGGTGAAGTCCGGGTACGCGCATTCGCCCGGCCACACCTCGCCCCGGACCTCCCGCCCCGCCGCGTCCCGTACGAAGGCCCCGTGCGCGCCGACCGCCAGCCCCGAGGCGTGCACCGCGTCGCCGGTCTTCACCGCCGGGTCGACGATGGAGACGAGCCGGACGCCACCGTCCGCCAACTCCTTGGCCAATCCTGGAAGGTCGGGGAACCGCTCGCGGTCCACGGTGAAGACCCGGTGGCCGTCGTAGTGGTCGATGTCCAGATGCACGGCCGACAGCGGCAGCCCGTGCCCGGCGTACCCCGCCACGATCCGCCGCACCTCCGCCGCGCTCCCGAACCCCCACCGCGCGTGCTGGTACCCGAGCGCCCACTCCGGCGGTACGGCCGCCCCGCCCGTCAGCCCGGACCAGCCCTGCAGCACCCTCCCGGGCGGCCCCACCAGCACCCAGCACCGCAAAGGGCCGCTCTCCATGCGCAGTTCACAGGAGCCGGGGCGGTCCGCCCCCGAGCCCGCGCCCTCCTCGCCCTCCCGCAACACCACCCGTCCGTCCCAGGAGTTGTCGTGGAAGACCAGGTGCGTGCCCGCGTCCGCGACCACCAGCTGCACCGGCATCGTGATGTACAGCGGGTCCTCGCCGGACCCGGACCCGAACCCGCCCCGGGGATCGGTGTTCCACAGCCGGTAGCTCCCGTCCCGCAACCGCGGCCCCACCGGCCGCCCGCCCAGCCCGAACACCCGCGCGTCCGCCGCCACCTCACTGCGCAACAGCCACCGGGCCCCGCCCACGCGGCCCGCTGCGCCCGTGCCCTCCGCGTCACCCGTCACTCCGGCCGCGCCCGGATCACCGGCGGCTCCCGTACCGTCCGCTCCACCCCCGCTGCCCGCCGGGGCGCCCGGCCTCCCCGGACCTGCCGGAGCACCCGGACCCCCCGCGGCCCCGGCGGAGCCGACCGGCTCCCACCACCGCGGCGGCAGATCCCGCCGCAGCACCGCCCCGCCGGGGGTGCGCACCTCCACCGCCCCGTGCCGGGACACCGCCACCGTCACGCGCTCGGACACCACCCGCCACCCGCCGTCGGTGTCCGGTTCCAGCACGGCGCGCGGATCGGGCTCCGGCCCGCTGCCGACCACCGCGTACGAGGGCGTCGGCGCGGCACCGTCCCAGCCCCAGAACACCGCCCCGCCCACGGTGACCCGGACCAGCAGGTCCGATCGGGTGAACCGGAGCACCCCACCACCGGGCCGGGGCTCCGTACCGGTCAGCAGCCCCGGCACCCGCGCCCGCTCCGCGCCCCGCGGCGCGAGCCCCGCCGCGTCCACGCGCCGGTTGCGCAGGGCCGAGCGCCAGGCGCGCCGCCCCCGCTCGCTGCCGAGGTCCTTCACCGCACGCACCAGCCCACGACCGTCCATGGCGCCCACCCTGCCACCGCCACCCGGCCCAGAAGGCGCCGTTCAACTGCCGTTCACCCGCAAAAGGATCACAGCCGACCGCCGAGGGCGGCTCTGGTGCGGATGTCGATCACATGGCATCGTCCCTGTGAGCCCCCGTGCGCACACCCCGCGCGCGATGGCACCGTACGAACACCAGACGCCACACACCACGACACGCCCACGAGGCGCGAACCGCAGACGTGACCGGGAGCCGACGCATGACCGCAGCAGCCACCCCCTCCGAGCCCCTCTGGTCCCCGGGCCCCGACCGGATCGCCGCGGCCCGGATCACCGCCTTCCAGGCCTGGGCCGCCGAACACCACGGCGCCCCCGCGGACGGCGGCTACCCGGCCCTGCACAGCTGGTCCGTCGACGCCCTGGACACCTTCTGGCAGGCCGTCGCCGAGTGGTTCGACGTACGCTTCACCACCCCGTACGAGGCCGTCCTCGCGGACCGGTCCATGCCGGGCGCTGTCTGGTTCCGGGGTGCCACCCTCAACTACGCCGAGCACGCCCTGCGCGCGGCCGAGGACCCGGCCCGCGCCGCCGACGCGGCGCTGCTCCACGTCGACGAGACCCACGAGCCCACCCCCCTCACCTGGGCCGAGCTCCGCCGCCAGGTCGGCGCGCTCGCCGCCGAACTGCGCGCCCTGGGCGTGCGCCCCGGCGACCGGGTCAGCGGCTACCTCCCCAACATCCCCGAGGCCGTCACCGCACTGCTCGCCACCGCCGCCGTCGGCGCCGTCTGGACCTCCTGCGCCCCCGATTTCGGCGCCCGCAGCGTCCTGGACCGCTTCCAGCAGGTGGAGCCGGTGGTCCTCTTCACCGTCGACGGCTACCGCTACGGCGGCAAGGAACACGACCGCCGCGAGACCGTCGCCGAACTGCGCGCCGAGCTCCCCTCGCTGCGCGCGGTCGTCCACATCCCGCTCCTCGGCACCCCGGCCCCCGAGGGCGCCCTCGCATGGTCGGACCTCACCTCGGGCGAGGCCGAGCCGGTTTTCGAAGCGGTCTCCTTCGACCACCCGCTCTGGGTCCTCTACTCCTCCGGCACCACCGGCCTGCCCAAGGCCATCGTCCAGTCGCAGGGCGGCATCCTCCTCGAACACCTCAAGCAGCTCGGCCTGCACTGCGACCTGGGC
Source organism: Streptomyces sp. NPDC006450 (assembly GCF_040612195.1). Lineage (NCBI taxonomy): Bacteria > Bacillati > Actinomycetota > Actinomycetes > Kitasatosporales > Streptomycetaceae > Streptomyces > Streptomyces sp. NPDC006450. The sequence goes on from NZ_JBEXPT010000115.1 coordinate 16,008, forward strand.
CCCGAGGACCGCTTCTTCTGGTACACCTCCACCGGCTGGATGATGTGGAACTTCCTCGTCTCCGGCCTGCTCACCGGAACCACCGTCGTGCTCTACGACGGCAGCCCGGGCTTCCCCGACACCGGAGCCCAATGGCGCATCGCGGAGCGGACCGGGGCCACGCTCTACGGGACCTCCGCCGCCTACGTGATGGCCTGCCGCAAGGCGGAGGTCCACCCCTCGCGCGACTTCGACCTCTCCGCCGTGAAGTGCGTGGCCACCACCGGGTCCCCGCTGCCGCCCGACGGCTTCCGCTGGCTCCACGACGAGGTGGCCGACGACCTCTGGATCGCCTCGGTCAGCGGCGGCACCGACGTGTGCAGCTGCTTCGCCGGCGCCGTCCCCACGCTCCCGGTCCACATCGGCGAGCTCCAGGCCGCCTGCCTGGGCACCGACCTCCAGGCGTGGGACCCCTCCGGCAAGGCCGTCACCGGTGAGGTCGGCGAGCTCGTCGTCACCAATCCCATGCCGTCCATGCCGATCCGCTTCTGGAACGACCCCGACGGCAGCCGCTACCGCGACAGCTACTTCGAGATGTTCCCCGGCGTCTGGCGCCACGGAGACTGGATCACGATCACCGACCACGGCTCCGTCGTCATCCACGGCCGCTCCGACTCCACCCTGAACCGCCAGGGCGTCCGGATGGGGTCCGCGGACATCTACGAGGCCGTCGAGCGACTCCCCGAGATCAAGGAATCGCTGGTCATCGGCCTGGAGGAACCGAACGGCGGGTACTGGATGCCGCTCTTCGTCCACCTCGCGCCGGGGGCCGTCCTCGACGACGACCTCCGCTCCCGGATCAAGGCGACGATCCGCGAGGAGCTCTCCCCGCGCCACGTCCCCGACGAGATCATCGAGGTCCCGGGCATCCCGCACACGCTCACCGGCAAGCGCATCGAGGTCCCGGTCAAGCGCCTCCTCCAGGGAGCCCCCATGGCCAAGGCGGTCAACCCCGGTTCGGTCGACAACCTGGACCTCCTGCACTTCTACGAGGAGCTCGCCCGCACCCGCGGCTGACGCGAGGGGCCACTGTCAGTGGCGATGATTACTCTGAGTGAGCAAGCGATCGCGCCACTCAGGGGGAACCATGCCACGCTCGAACGACACCGGAACCGCCACCACCACGGGCCGTCCGGCCCGCGCCGGCAGGCGCCGCACCCTGCGCCGCGAAGTCCCCAGCACCGTCGGCCTCCTGGCCGACGCCGGGGACTTCGCGGCCATGCGCGCGTACCGCAGCTTCGCCTTCGACGACCACCGCGACTACCTGGACCACGTGGACCGGCTGCTCCGCTCCCTCGCGGCCCAGGGCATCCACACGACCATCGCCCTCTTCGACCCGGAGGAATACGCCGACTACTGCGCGGACCGGGGACTGGACCCGGACACGCCCGGGTCCCGCACCCGCTTCACCGCCGCACTGGGCGGCGCCACCGGGGGCCTTCCGTACGCCGGCCAGCCCATCGACGAACTGGTCCCGCTCCTCGTGGACTCGGCTGTCCGGCAGGCCACCTGGGAGTACGCCAGCTCCCTGCTGGCCGAAGTGGGCCGCTGCGCCGACTGCGGGGAGGACATCGGGACCGCCTCCTTGGAGCGCGCCACCGAGGCGCTCCGGCGCCTCGTCGACCGGGCCGGCCCGGGCCACCACCACCTGGTGTGCAGTGTCCCCGCGCAACACGAACAGCTCGTCGCCGTGCTCCACGCCGACACCGGCCCGGGCGGCCGGCCCCAGGTGGACGGCCGCGACGGCCTGGACTTCGTGACCGTCCTCGCCGCAGGCCTGGCTCTCGGCGGGCCCGGGGGACTGGTCCTGCGCAGCACCCCCGAGGGCGGCCGCGACCGCGTGCACGGCTGGCGCCTGGACCGAGGCCGCCTGGTACCCCTCTCGGCGGCGGCCGTGTTCAACGCCTACTGCACCGACGCCGACACCGGAGACCCCGTGGGCCCCGAGCCCGGTGTCGAGTACTGCCCCGGGTACGAGGTGGACGAACCGGGCCCGCACCACTGAGCCGGGCGGGCGCCGCCCGCCCGCAAACGGCCGAGGGGCCCCCGCCACCGGCGAAGGCCCCTCGAACGTCAATCCCACATCCGACTACTCGCCGGACAGCACCGCCTGGGCGGCCACCCGGGCCTCCTCGGCGCTGTCCGTGGCGCGCGCGGCGGCAGCCGCACGCTCGCACTGCGCGAGGGTGTACTTGGCCAGCGTCGCCCGCACGTAGGGAATCGAAGCGGCACCCATCGAAAGGGAGGTGACACCCAGACCCGTCAGCACACAGGCCAGCACCGGGTCGGAGGCGGCCTCGCCACAGACGCCACAGCTCTTGCCCTCGGCCTTGGCGGCCTCCGCCGACATGGCGATCAGGTCGAGCAGCGCGGGCTGCCACGGGTCCTGCAGCCGCGAAACGGCGCCGACCTGACGGTCGGCGGCGAAGGCGTACTGGGCCAGGTCATTGGTGCCCAGCGAGAGGAACTCGACCTCCTGGAGGATCGAGCGCGCCCGCAGCGCGGCGGAGGGGATCTCCACCATCGCACCGAACTTCGCCTTCAGACCGGCCTCGCGACAGGCGTCCGCGAACGCCTTGGCGTCGGTGCGGTCGGCCACCATCGGGGCCATGACCTCGAGGTAGACCGGCAGTCCCTCGGCGGCCTTGGCCAGCGCGGTGAGCTGGGTACGCAGCACGTCCGGGTGCTCGAGCAGCGAGCGCAGACCACGGACACCCAGAGCCGGGTTCGGCTCGTCGGCCGGGGTCAGGAAGTCCAGCGGCTTGTCGGCGCCGGCATCCAGAACGCGTACGACGACACGACCCTCGGGGAAGGCTTCGAGGACCTTGCGGTACGACTCGACCTGCTTCTCCTCGGTCGGCGCCTGCTTGCTGTCGTCCAGGAAGAGGAACTCGGTGCGGAACAGGCCCACACCCTCGGCCCCGGCATCGACAGCGGCCGGCACGTCCGCCGGACCACCGATGTTGGCCAGCAGCGGCACCTTGTGGCCGTCGGACGTGGCGCCCGGACCCGAGGAAGCGGAGAGCGCGGCCTTGCGCTCGGCGGCCGCGGCCTCCAGCTCGGCCCGCTTCGCCGCGCTCGGCTCCACGAACAGGTCACCGGTGCTGCCGTCGACGGCGATGACCGTACCCTCGGCGATCTCACCGGCACCCGGCAGCGCCACGATGGCCGGCACGCCCAGCGCCCGCGCGAGGATCGCGCTGTGGCTGGTGGGGCCGCCCTCCTCGGTCACGAAACCGAGGACCAGCGTCGGGTCCAGCAGAGCGGTGTCGGCGGGAGCCAGGTCCCGCGCGATCAGCACGTACGGCTCGTCGCTGTCGGGCACACCCGGCATCGGCACGCCGAGCAGGCGCGCGACGATGCGGTTGCGCACGTCGTCCAGGTCGGCCACCCGGCCGGCCATGTACTCACCGGCACCGGCGAGCAGGTCGCGGTAGGCGGCGAACGCGTCGTACACACCGCGCTCCGCAGTGCTGCCGACGGCGATGCGCCGGTCGACGTCCGCCATGAGCTCGGGGTCCGTGGCGATCATCGCCTGGGCCTCGAGCACGTGCTGGGCCTCGCCACCGGCCAGCTGGCCCCGGGCGATCAGGTCGGCCGACACAGCTTCCACGGCCTGACGGGCGCGCCCCTGCTCGCGCTCCGCCTCGTCCGCGGTGATCTGCCTCGCCGGCGGTTCGAGAACCGCCGTGCCCATGTGCCGAACCTCGCCGATCGCCACACCGTGGCTCACGCCGACGCCTCGCAGCGTTGTCTCCATTTCACCTGTCTCCGATTGAGCGGCGGGTCCACCCGCCGCGTTGGATGTCCAGTTCGCCCGAGCAGGCGGATGCGTCACTGCCAGCCGAAGAGAACGTCTCCGGCCTTCATGTCTCCGGCCTCGACGACGTCGGTGAGGGAGTCGGCAGTCGCTTCCAGCGCCACGACGGGGCAGATGGGGGACTTGCCTGCGGCCTCGACCGCCGCCGGGTTCCAGCGGATGACGGCCTGGCCGCGCGTCACGGTGTCGCCCTTGTTGACGAGCAGCTCGAAGCCCTCGCCGTTGAGCTGAACGGTGTCGATGCCCAGGTGCGTGAGCACACCGTGGCCCTCACCGTCGACGACGACGTACGCGTGCGGGTGCAGGGAGACGACTACACCGTCTACGGGGGACACCGCCTCCGAAGGCTCGCGCACAGGATCAATAGCGGTGCCCGGTCCCACCATCGCGCCGGAGAACACCGGATCGGGCACTGCCGCGAGTCCGATGGCGGTCCCGGCAAGTGGGGACGTCACGCTGGTCATGGGGGCCTCCCAGGGGTGGGGCTTCATCGTGTCGCCGTCACTACCTGTCGCGAACGGCGTACTCTCCAGAAGGATAAGTCACAACATGTTCGGGTTCGCCCGATGTTGGTCCCGATCCGGACTGGTCCTTCGGCACGGAGACTAGTGGACTAGACCGGTGGACTAGACCATACGCCTGAATCGATTTGCTCGGGCCCCGGTGGGCCTGTACTGTCGTGACTCCCGCCAGGAAGCCCCGCGTGAACATTTCGCGAACGGCCGATGGACGGGACCCCTCCTCTCCGGTTCTGATCTTGACCCTGCCTTCTCTCCGTATGCCCATTCGGCAAAACGGAGAGTGGTCAGAGGGAAAGAAAAGGACTGATAGAGTCGGACTCGCCGGAAAGGGAAACGCGAAAGCGAAGAACTGGAAGGCGGAAAACAAGCGAGACTGACTCTGATAGAGTCGGAAACGC
>NZ_JBEXPT010000116.1:0-20342 GCF_040612195.1 Streptomyces sp. NPDC006450
GAGCGCCGCACCGACCGGGACGCCGGGCGCCGGCAGCGGCACCGGGGCCGCCCCGAGCCCCGACGCCGCCACGGGTCTCGCCGGCCGTACCGTCGTCATCGACCCCGGTCACAACACGGGCAACTTCAAGCACACCGCCGAGATCAACCGCCAGGTGGACATCGGCACCAACCGCAAGGAGTGCGACACCACCGGCACGACCACCAACTCCGGCTACATGGAAGCCGAGTTCAGCATGGACGTGTCCCGGCGCCTGCGCACCGTCCTGGAGGCCAAGGGCCTCAAGGTGCTCCTCACCCACGAGGCCGGCAAGGAACGCCCCTTCGGCCCCTGCATCGACGAGCGCGCCCGCATCGGCAACGAGGCCGCCGCCGACGCCGTGGTCTCCGTCCACGCGGACGGGGTCTCGGCCGGCAGCCGTGGTTTCCACGTCATCCTCCCCGCCAAGGTCAAGGGCGGCGGCGCCGACACCGCGAAGATCATCGGACCCTCCCGGCAGCTCGGTGAGCGGATCGCCGGCAACTTCGCCCGGACCACCGGTTCCGCGCCCGCCAACTACCTCGGCGGCGGTACCGGATTGGTCGTCCGCGACGATCTGGGCGGACTGAACCTCTCGACCAGGCCCAAGGTGTTCATCGAATGCGGCAACATGCGTGATGCCAAGGACGCGGCGCAGCTGTCGAGTCCGGAGTGGCGCCAGAAAGCGGCGCAGGGCATCGCGGACGGCATCGTCGGCTTCCTCGGCGGGTAGGGCCACCGGGACCGTCCCTCCGGGACGGCCCGCAGCCCCGATCCTCTCGGCCGCGGCAAAGCTCCGTACCATGGTGCCGCCCGCCCCCTGCGTCACGGCGGGCACCCACGGCACCACGAGACGACGAGACCGAGAAGGACACCTGAGACGTGAACATCCGATCCCTCACTCGAGGCGACGGCGTGGTGATCGGAGCAGCGGCGCTGCTGTTCATCGCCTCGTTCCTCGATTTCTATTCCGCGCCCGGCGTCGACGCACCGAGCGCATGGGACACCGACGTGTACCGCCTGGCGCTGCCGAGCATCTTCCTGCTCGCGTTCATCGCCGTCGGCCTGCTCGTCGCGGCCCGCCTGCAGCCTGCGGGGCGCCAGCTCCTGGGCCTGCCCTTCCAGGCCTGGGGCACGGTGCTGTCGGTCTCGGCGGCCTGGTCCGCGCTCTGGGGGCTCATCACCTGCCCGACCGGAGCCGACCTGGGCGCCGGCGCCGTCATCGCCTTCCTCGCCACCGCGGCGCTGGCCGGCGTGACCCTCTTCGGGGCGAAAGTTCCCGCGCTCGCCGGGCAGTTGGTGCCGGACCCGAAGCCCGCCACGGCCGCCGTTCCGCCGTACGGCGGCCAGCAGCAGCCCCCCGGCGCCGGGTACGGATACCCGGGCGGCCAGGAGCCGCAGCCGTACGGAGCCGCCCCGCAGCCGGCCCCGCCCTACGGCGGCGGCCACGAGCAGCCCCACTCCCCGCAGGACGCGACCCCGCCGCCGGCCCCGGCAGCGGACTTCACGCCGTTCTGGTTCGCCGTTCCGGTGGCCCGCCCGCTCTTCGCCGAGGACGGCAATCCCGCCCCGATCGCGGAGCTCGCGCCCGGCACCTGGTACCTGGCCGTGGAGCAGCGCGGTCCGGCGACTCTGATCGCCCAGACCCAGGACGGCCGCCGCGGCGTCCTGAACGACACCTCGGGCATCCAGCGCGGCTGATCCCGCGCACGCCCACGCACCACGGCCCCCCGCCCTTCCGGGCGGGGGGCCGTTGCCCTACAGTCACCTGACGCATCGTCAGATTCGTGGAGGGGACCGTCACATGCGCCTCGGACTCGCACTCGGTTACTGGGGCCGCGGCCCCAATCCGGACCACCTCGACCTCGCCGCCGAAGCCGAGAACCTCGGCTACGACTCCGTCTGGACCGCCGAGGCCTGGGGCTCGGACGCCTTCACCCCGCTCACCTGGATCGCCGCGCACACCTCGCGGATCCGCCTGGGCACCGCCATCGCGCAGATGGCCGCACGCACCCCGACCGCCACCGCCATGCAGGCCCTGACCCTGGACCACCTCTCCGGCGGCCGGATGATGCTGGGCCTCGGCCTGTCCGGCCCGCAGGTGGTCGAGGGCTGGTACGGGCGCCCCTTCCCCTCCAGCCCGCTGACGGCGACCCGGGAGTACGTGGACGTCATCCGCCAGGTGCTGCGCCGCGAGGCCCCGGTCGCGCTGGACGGCCGCTTCCACAGCCACCCGTACCGGGGCGCGGACGGCACCGGCATCGGCAAACCGCTCAAGCCCATCACCCACCCGCTGCGGGCGGACCTACCGGTCCTGCTCGGCGCCGAGGGCCCGAAGAACATCGCCCAGACCACCCGCATCGCGGACGGCTGGCTCCCCCTCTACTGGTCGCCGACCCGCACGGACGTCTACCAGGCTTCGCTGTCCGAGCTCCCCGAGGGGTTCATGATCGCTCCGATGGCGCGGGCCAAGGTCTGCGACGACGTCGCTGAGGGACTCCTCCCCGTGAAGGGGATGCTGGGCTTCTACATCGGCGGGATGGGGCACGCGGCACGCAACTTCCACGCCGACCTCATGGGCCGGATGGGCTACGAGGAGGAGGCGCACCGGATCCAGGAGCTGTTCCTGGCCGGGCGCAAGGAAGAGGCCGTCATGGCCGTCCCGGACGCCTTCGCGGACGAGATCTCCCTGATCGGACCGCGCGAGCGGATCGCCGAACGTCTGGAGCTGTGGCGCAAGGGCCCGGTGACCGACCTGCTCCTGACCGCCCCCGACCCGCACACCCTGCGGGTCCTGGCGGAGCTCAACAGCTAGGCCGGCTCCTCCGGTGTCGCCTCAGGGGTGGCTCCGGGCGCGGCCTGTTCCACCGCCGCCAGCAGTTCCCGCAGGTCCAGCGGCATCACGGCGATGTCCATGGCGCCGCTGCCGCCGCCCTCGTCGAACTCACAGGTCACGATGCGCGAGCCCGGGTTGATGGAGATGCCCTCCTTCACCGACGGCGGCCGTACGCCGGTGGCCCGGCCGCCGGTCAGGACCACGGGCTCGCCCCGGCCGGGCACCCAGCGGGCCGCGCCCCGGTCGGCGTAGACCCGGCCGCTGCGCCAGCGGCCGGTGCCCGCGGGCTGACGGGCCATGCACGGGATCCCGGGCACGGGCGGGGCGGCCTGGCGCCGGAGGTGCTTGCGGCGCACCAGCCAGCCGGTTGCGGCGGCGGCGCCGGCGAGGGCCACGTACTCGATCACCGGCCCATTGAAACAGGTCGAACGGGCCGGGCCGGAATCCTCCGGTCCGGCCCGTTCCGGGGAAAGCCCCGACTGCGCTCAGCCGGTCAGCTGACCGGCGCTCGGGACCTGGTCGGTCACCGGGGCGCCCGCGCTCTTGCCGGCCTCCTTGACGCTGTTGATGACGTCCTCGAAGGAGCTGATGTCGGCGTCGCCCGCCTGGCCCTGGCGCAGCTTGGAGCCGAGGCCCTTGAGGGAGTCGATGCCCGCCGTCAGCGGGCCCACGGCCTTGGACAGCAGCGGGTCGCCTTTGGCGTTCTCGGAGGCGGCCTTGAGCCGGTTGTAGGCGAAGGCGCCCGCGAGGCCCGCCTTGACCAGGGCGAAGGTGCGGCCCTTGGCACCCTTCTTGAACTTGCCCGCCTTGTACGGCTTGACGATCCACTGGTACGTGGCGCCGGCCGCGAGCCCCGCGTTGGCGACGAAGCGGGTCTTGGCGAACTTCTGCTTCTCCGCCGGGCTGCTGGGCGAGGGAGTGGCGGCGGCGGCTTCCGCGTCCTCCGCGGAGGCCGCCGCGTCGGCCTCGGCGAACGCGGCCATGGCCACCGAGACCTCGTCGGCCTGACCGGCGGCGGTCCTGTCGCCACCGCCCGAGCCGCAGGCGGTGGCACCGCCGAGCAGGGCACAGGACAGGAGCACCGCCGTGAGGACACGGCGGAAGCGGACGGCTGTGGTGGGTAGGGACACGGGTTTCCTCCGGGGACTGAGGCGTCCCCCGCAGCCTCACCCCGGGCATCCGGCTCCGCCACCTGGGGGACCCGTTCGGGTCCACCCGGTGGGTTTATCCGGCCGGGAAACGGCCAGAAGCGCGGCATGCCCACACACACGCGAGTGCACACGAGAGGAAGCAGCCAGGCGGGCCGCGGCGTCGCGATCGTGGCGGACGTCATGGCCTTCGTCATCGGACTGTGGATCCTGCTGTACCTGTTGGATGCCAACCAGGGCAACGCCCTGGTGGACTTCATCCACGACGCCGCGACCTGGCTCGCCGGCTGGTCCTACGACCTGTTCACCTTCGACCGCGAATGGATCCAGGTGGTGGTCGGCTACGGCATCGCGGCCGTCGCCTACCTGGTCATCGGCCACGCCATCGCGGGCCGGCTCTACCGCCGCTAGGCCACCGGGCCGCCACCGAGGCCGGTGGCCCGGTGGCCCGCTCCCGCGCGTCGAGTACCGCTCGTCCTCCGGTCGGCCGGAGGGCGAGCGTCGTCATGTCGTCAGCGGCCCTGCGCTTCCTTATTTTCAGGAGTTTCGGCATGCGGGGGCAACCATCCGTGCCGGCCGTGGGTCGTACGGGCGAGAGTTGATCAGTTGGACTTCGCCCGGGGGGGCTCTTTTGAAGAAGAACACGGCGACGCATGCGGCCTTGCCCGCCCACTCCGCACCCCACCTGCCGGCGGCGCCCGCCACCCCTGCCGCCGCCGCGCCGGACCTGGTGCCCGCGGCCCCGGGTGAGCCCCGCGGCGTCTTCCGGTTCGCCGTCCCCACCGAGGGACGGGCACACCACCGCGAGAACTACGCCGCCGTGCGCTGACGCCTGCGCCGCACGGACGGATGCGGGGCGGGCGAGGCGTGCACGGGGGTCCCGCCATGCCCGCCCCGCACGAGCGAAGACAGAAAAAGGAAACCGGACAGGGCCGACCCGGCCCGGTTCCTCGGATCACCATGAGACGGGAGGGCATCCACCGATGTCCGCCAGGACAACTCGTACGGCAACGGCTCTTGTTGCCGCCTTCGGTATCGCCGCAACGATGGTCGCCGCCGCGCCGGGCAGCCTCGCCGCCTCGGCCGCCGACGCCTGTGACACGGTCGCCTCGGCCGATCCGGCCGACGCGGCCAAGGTGCAGGTCGACGCTTTCGGCGTGCTCAAGAACCTCACGGTGGACGTGCGCGAGCCGGGCACCACGAAGGTGCTCGCCAGCGCGGGGGGCTTCGAGTCCTCGACGCGGCCCGGCTTCGGCGTGCGCCACCGCTCCGCCGCGCTGCCCGCGCTCGCGCAGCTCGGCCGCTACGCCCTCGACGTCCGGTACACCGACGCCGCGGGCAAGACCGTCCGCTGCGCCGACAGCGGCGAACTGCGTTACCTGCCGCACCCCGTACTCGCCCTGAACCCGCTGAGCGAGCCGATCTCCCTGGAGAAGCCGACGGCGACCGTCACCGGCAAGCTGGTCCTGCGCGATCCGCGCACCCGCGTCGAGACCCCGCTCCAGGGCCGCAGGGTGAACCTCACGTTCTCCGGCTGGCTCACCCAGGAGATACCGCAGTCGGCCCGTGCCGGGAGCGACGGCGCGTTCTCCACCACCCTCACCTACACCGCACGGAACAGCAGCTCGGCCGTGGTGGTCGAAGCCGAAGGTGCCGCCACGATCAGGACGGAACTCCCCGTCGAGAAGCGCAAGGTCGTCATCGCCCTGGACGTCCCGTCCTCGATGGCACCGGGATACGAAAGCCGCTTCCGGATCGCGGGCAAGGTCCTCTACCGGGGCGCGGACGGCGAACTGCACCCCCTGCCGAACGCCGACCTCGACAGCATGGGTGACACCTGCGAGAAGTGGGACGTCTTCGGCTCGAAGTGCGGAAAGATCCTGATGACTTCGGGCCAGACTTTCACCTGGGACCGGTACACCCTGCACGGAGACACCGTGCTGGCGGTGACCCACCGTCCCGGAGCGCTGCTCGACGGCGTCTCCAAGGCCTCCGTCACCCTGAAGGTCGACCGGACCGTGGCCTTCGCGGGCCTGAAGGCGACCGAGGACGCGGAGGGCCGTCTGACCTTCAAGGGCACCACGCGGCTCGGAGAGGGCACCAACATCGAGCAGGACCTGTACCGCATCCAGCACTCGGCCGACGGCAAGACCGGCTGGAAGACGTACAGGAGCACCTACCTCCGGCGCACCGGGTCGATCCTGCGCACGCTGAAGCCGGGCACCTACCCCGAGGGCGGCGCCTGGCGCATCCTCTTCGAGGGCGCCGAGGGGCTCGAACCCGTCACCAGCCCCAACTTCACCGTGGTGACCCCCTGATGCCCAGGCTGTCGCGGGCCACCCCGCCCGCCCCGGGCCGTCAGCGCACGCACAAGCCGTCTCCTGGGGGACAGTTGAACAAGATGATGTCCTCGCTCGGCATCGCCCTGGCCGTCACCACGGCCGCCTCCGGCCTCGGGTTCGGGGCGGTGGCGCGGGCCGCCGACACCGACGCCGCGCCCCACGCCTCGGTGGTCCGGTCCGGCGACGAGTTCCGCGTCCAGCTCACCGCCGACTCGCCACCCGGAGGGGAGACGGCGGTCCGGATCCGGCCCAAGGACGGCGAGAAGGCCGTGGCCGAGGTCGGCGGGTTCGGCGACTGGAAGTGCGAGGGCGACGAGGAGGACAGCTGCGTATACGTGTGGAACCAGTCCGCCCCGTTCGTCCTCGCCGACATGGGCATGTACGACCTGGACGTCGTCGTCCACAAGGGTGGCGAGGACGAGAAGGAGCACCGCTATGCCGGACGGCCCTTCGCCTACGCGGACAAGCCCCGGTTCACCGACCTGAAGTCCAGCACCCCGGTGCTCTCCTACGAGCGGCGCAGCGGGAAGGCCTCCGGCACGCTGGTGGCCGAGCACCCCCGTACCCACGAGGTGAAGCCGCTGGCCGACGCCCCGGTGGAACTGGTCCGCCAGACCGGCGGGGGCAGCTACGAGCCGGAGCACCTGACCACCGACGGCGCAGGCCGCTTCGCGACTCTCTTCCAGTTCGAAGGCCGTGAATCGAGCCCCGCCCTCGAAGCCCGGTTCAACACGGGTTCGGGCGCCCAGAACTACTCGGCGCGGCGGAACCTGGCCCTCCCGGTGCGGGCGACGCCCGTGAAGGTCGCCGTCCGGCAGCCCGCCGGAGGCATCACCGGCCGTTACGGCAGCAAGGTGCCCGTGCAGGCGGCCCTGACCTGGACCGCCGCCGACGGCACCGTCCGGCCGCTGACGAACGTGACGGCGTACCTGACCGACGAGAACTGCACGCGGGACCGCTGCGACGTGGACTGGGACGGCACCGACGCCAACGGGGTCGCCGACCTGTCCTACCCCGTCGCACAGGACGGATCCGCACGCGTGTCGCTGGGCGCGTACGACAACAACGGATGGTTCAGCGGCGACACCTTCGCCAGCCTGGCCGTGGATGCCACGCACACCACCGATTTCACCCCGCTGACCGTGACCTCGGACAAGAACCGGACGATCACCGTCGGCGGCCAGCTGACGGTCCGCCAGGGCTCGGCGTCCGCCGGGGCCAAGGCCACGGTCGACGTGCAGATCTCCGCGGACGGCAAGACCGGGTGGAAGACCGTGAAGACCTTCACGACCGCCTTCGGGACGACCTTCAGCCAGCAGCTGAAGCACACGCCCGAACAGGACCGCCACTACATCCGCCTGCGCTACGCCGGCGCCACCGACATCGGCCCCAGCGCCCGGATGAAGCAGCTCACCCGCAGGACGACCCAGATCGTCCGCGACAACCTGGCCCCCGAAGGGGTCCCCTCGGGTACCAGGATCACCGCCGGCGGATACCTCCAGGCGAAGTCCGGGACCGCCTGGCTGCCGATCGCCAACCAGAAGGTCTACATCTACTTCAAGGCCGATACGGCCGGCTCCGCCTGGACCTACCAGGGCAGCGCGATGACCGCCGCCAACGGCTCGTTCAGCACCAAGGTCACCGCCCGCCGCGACGGCGTCTGGCAGATCCGCTACCTCAACGCCACCGACCCGTACTACGTGGCCGCCGGACGCGAGGACGCGGTGGACGTTCTGTAGACGGGCCGGGGAACGGCCGCAGCGGGCCTGGGCGCGATCCGCACCCGGGCCCGCTGTCCGTCAGCCCTCAAACCTCAGCCCTCAGGCCCCGGCCCTCAGTCGCAGCAGTCCGGCTCCAGGCCGGCCGGCAGCGCCAGCCCGCCGAAGACCGCGCCGGTGGCCTCGTCGCCCCCCAGGGCGGCCACCGCGAGGAGGAGGGAACCCGCCGTCCAGGTGGTCTGCTCCACGGGCCAGACCGCCCGGTCGTCGAAGACGTACCCGGTCCAGTACATGCCGTTGTCGGCCCGCAGGTGGCCGATCGAGCGCAGGATCTCCAGGGCCCTGTCCGACTCCCCCGTCGCCCACAGCGCGAGCGCCAGTTCGCAGGACTCCCCGCCCGTCACCCAGGGGTTCGGCAGCACGCACCGCACGCCGAGGTCCGGGACGACGAACTCCTCCCACCGCTCCTCGATCCGGGCCTTCGCCTCCGCGCCCGTCAGCGCCCCGCCGAGGACGGGGTAGTACCAGTCCATGGAGTAGTGGGACTTGTCCAGGAACCGCTCCGGGTGCCGGCGTATCGCGTGCCCCAGGGCGCCCGCGGCCAGTTCCCAGTCGGGCTGCGGATCGCCCCGGTACTCGGCGATGGCCAGCGCGCAGCGCAGTGCCTGGTGGATGGAGGAGGACCCCGTGAGCAGCGCGTCCGTGACGGCCTCGCCCGAGGGCTCGCGCTTCCAGCCGATCTCGCCGCCCGGCTGCTGGAGCCGCAGGACGAACTCGACGGCCGCGTACACGGCGGGCCACATCCGGTCGAGGAAGGCCTCGTCGCCGGTGGACAGGTGGTGGTGCCAGACGCCGACGGCGAGGTACGCGACGAAGTTGGTCTCCCGGCTCGCGTCCTGCGGCTCGCGGGTGTCGACCCCGTCCTCGCGGTCGGCGTAGGCCGCGTACCAGGAGCCGTCGTCGTTCTGGTGGCGGACCAGCCAGTCGTAGGCCCGCTCCGCGGCCTCGTGTTCGCCGGCCGCGTCGAGGGCCATCGCGGCCTCGGTGTGGTCCCACGGGTCGAGGTGGTGCCCGCGGAACCAGGGTATGGCCCCGTCGGCGCGCTGCGCGGCGAGGATCCCGGCGACGGTGTCGGCGGCCTGCTCGGCGGTCAGTACGCCGTCCAGGACCAGGTGTTCGGGTGCGGTGCGCCCGGGAGAGCTCACTGCGCGGCGCCCACGGCGGCGGCCGCGCCCACGGGGAGGTGCGGCTTGGTGGCGTAGGCGACGAAGCTCTTGCCGATGACCGGGTTCAGCGCCTGCTCCGCGAGCCGGGTGAGCGCGGGCTTCTTCATGATGTCCCAGACGAGGAGCTTGTGGTACGCCTTGACGGGCAGCGCCTTGTCGTTGTCGACGCCGAAGGCGCACTTGAGCCACCAGTACGGCGAGTGCAGGCCGTGGGCGTGGTGGGTGCCGTACGGCTTGAGGCCGGCGGACTCCATCTTGCCGAGCAGTTCCTCCGCCTTGTAGATGCGGATGTGGCCGCCCTCGACCTCGTGGTAGGCGTCGGACAGCGCCCAGCAGATCTTCTCGGGACCGTAGCGCGGCACGGTGATGGCGATGCGTCCGCCGGGCTTCAGGACGCGGACCATCTCGGCCAGGACGCCCTTGTCGTCGGGGATGTGTTCCATCACCTCGGAGATGATGACGACGTCGAAGGACTCGTCGGGGAAGGGCAGCGCGAGGGCGTCGCCCTCCATGGCGGTGGCGGTGGCACCGGCCGGGGCCTCCCCGGCCTCCTTCATCGCGGCGAACCACTTGGCGACCTCGCGGATCTCCTCGCCGTTGCGGTCGAGGGCGACCACTTGGGCGCCGCGCCGGTAGCACTCGAAGGCGTGCCGGCCTGCGCCACAGCCCAGATCGAGTACGCGGTCGCCTGCGGCGAGCGGGAACCTGGAGAAATCGACGGTCAGCACGTGGTCCTGCCTTCGCGGTCGCGGGGTGGGGAGGGGAACTGCATCGGACGGAAGGTGGAGGTCACCGGGCGGTCGGGGCCTTCGCGCCCGCCGCCGCCCGCTCGATGGCGGCGCGGTAGTGGACGACGGTGCCCTCGGCGGCCTTGGCCCAGGTGAAGCGGGACAGCACCCGCTCGCGGCCGGCGGCGCCGAGCCGGGCGCGCAGTTCGCCGTCGCCGAGCAGCCGGCCCAGGGCGGCGGCCAGCGCGCCCGCGTCGCCGGGCGCCACGGCGAGGCAGCTCTCGCCGTCGGGGCCGGTGACCTCGGGAATCGCGCCGCCGGTGGTGGCGACCAGCGGGGTGCCGGTGGCCATGGCCTCGGCGGCCGGGAGCGAGAAGCCCTCGTACAGCGAGGGCACGCAGGCGATCTGGGCGCTGCGGACGAGGTCGACGAGCTCGGTGTCGGTGATGCCCTTGACGAAGCGGACGGCGTCCTGGAGTCCGTACGTCTCGATCGCGCGGGCCACCGGGCCCTGTTCGGCACGCTTGCCGACGACGACGAGGTGGGCGTCGGGCTGTTCGGTACGGAGTTTCGCGAGGGCCTCGACGAGGTGCACGAGCCCCTTGAGCGGGACGTCGGCGCTCGACGTGGTCACGATCCGCCCGGGCACCTCGGCCACGGAGGCGTCGGGCGACCAGAGGTCGGTGTCGGCGCCGATGTGGACGACGTGGATGCGCTCGTCCTGGACGCCGAGGTGCTCGGCGATCTCCTTCTTGGAGGAGCCGGAGACGGTGAGCACGGAGGGCAGCCGCCGGGCCACGCGGCCCTGCATGCGCGTGAACCCGTACCAGCGCCGCACGGAGGCACGCTTCCTGCGGTCCTTGGCGGCGGCCAGGTCGAGCGCGCGGTCGACGGTGATGGGGTGGTGGATGGTGGTGACCAGCGGGGCGCCGAGGTCCGCCAACAGCCCGTAGCCGAGGGTCTGGTTGTCGTGGATCACGTCGAACTCGCCGGCCCGGGCCGCGAGGTGGCGGCGGGCACGGAGCGAGAAGGTCAGCGGCTCGGGGAATCCGCCGGTCCACATGGTCGCGACCTCGACGGCGTCGATCCAGTCGCGGTACTCGTCGCGCTTGGGCGTGCGGAACGGGTCGGGGCTGCGGTAGAGGTCCAGGCTGGGCAGCTCGGTGAGGGTGGCGCCGACGCCGGTGAGGGCGTCGGTGTCGAGCACCGGGTAGGGCTGCGCGCCGATGACCTCGACACAGTGGCCCAGCTTCACGAGCTCGCGCGCGAGGTGGCGGACGTAGACACCCTGGCCACCACAGAACGGGTTCCCCTTATAAGTGAGGAGTGCGATCCGCAACGGGCGGCTGCCGTCGGCGGCCGGACCCGTGAGAGGGCTCGTCACCATGGCCTCTGCGGTCACTCTCGGCCCCCTTCTCCCTGCACTTTCGCCGGAGCGTAACCGCTCGGATAATGTAGAACAAGTTTCAGACTTGATCCGTTGAAGAGCATTGAATCTACCGGCCGGAAACCACACCGTAAGAGGGGTGGCGGGTGATTCGCGCCACGGCTCGGGCGCCTGCCATGCTGGGCGCGCGGGCGCCCCGCGGCAGCCCCGCACGCACAGGAACGCCTTGGAACTGGAACGCCTTGGAACCGGAACGGGACAGATGACAGCCGAAGCGAAGGCCGTGACCCCAGCCGTCACCACACCGGCGTCTCCGCCCCTGACGGAGCGCCAGGAGGCACGCCGCAGGAGGATCCTGCACGCCAGCGCCCAGTTGGCGAGCCGGGGCGGCTTCGACGCGGTGCAGATGCGGGAGGTGGCGGAGTCCTCCAGCGTGGCCCTGGGCACCCTCTACCGGTACTTCCCCTCCAAGGTGCACCTGCTCGTCGCGACCATGCAGGACCAGCTCCAGCACATGCACGGAACGCTGCGCAAGCGCCCGCCGGCCGGGGACGAGCCCGCGGCCCGGGTCGCCGAGACCCTGATGCGCGCCTTCCGCGCGCTCCAGCGCGAGCCGCACCTGGCGGACGCGATGGTGCGGGCCCTCACCTTCGCGGACCGCAGCGTGAGCCCCGAGGTGGACACGGTCTCCCGGCTGACGACGGCGATCATCCTGGACGCGATGGGGCTGGACGCCCCGCCGACGGCGGAACAGCTGTCGGCGGTCCGGGTGATCGAGCACACCTGGCACTCGGCACTGATCACCTGGCTGTCGGGCCGGGCCTCGATCGCGCAGGTGAAGATCGACATCGAGACGGTCTGCCGCCTGATCGACCTCACGGCCCCGGACGCCGGGCCCGCCGGGCCGAGGACCCCGCCAACCCCTCCGAAAAAGTCCTGATCTGGCTGTTCGCGCCGGGTCCGAGTGGGCCGGGAGCCGGTGGCGGCCGCCCCGGGCTGTGGCAGCCCGCCCGCCGTCGCGGCGGCGGCTGACCCACCCTGCCGGGCGGACTCCGTGGGCGCGGCCGGCCCGTTCCCGAGCCTCGCCTGCGCCGGCCCCGCCGGTGCTCGAGGCGACCCATCGGCCGCGAATCCGGGGCACGGGCCCGGGGCACGGCCCCGGGGCCGGAACCCACACCCTCGGCCCCGGCCCCACGGCAGCCCCCTCACTCCTCCGGAGGGAACACCGCCTCGCCGCTACCCAGCAGCGTGATCGCGATCGCCTCGACCGGACACCCCTCCGCCGCCGCGAGCACCGGCTCGCTCGCGTCCGTCTCCGCCACCCGGGGATGCGACTGCCGCGCCGAGTCGAGGGTGAAGCCCTCCGGGGCGTGGTTCACGCACATCCCCGAGCCGATGCAGACCCCGCGGTCCACCTCGACGTGCCACCGGTCGCCCATCACGCACCGGCCGCGGGGGGTACGTATCCGGCCGGGAGGTGGATCATCTTGTGCTCCAGGTACTCGCTCAGCCCCTCCGGCCCGAACTCCCGCCCGACGCCGCTGTTCTTGTAGCCGCCGAACGGCCCGAGCATGTCCAGGCTGAAAGTGTTCACGTTGAAGGTGCCGGTCCGCACCTGCCGGGCGAAGTCGATGCCGTGCTCCACGTCGCCGGTCCAGACGCTGCCGCTGAGCCCGAACTCGGAGTCGTTGGCGACCCGCAGGGCCTCCGCCTCGTCCCCGTACGGGATCAGGCAGACGACCGGGCCGAAGATCTCCTCGCGGGCGATCCGCATCGAGTTGTCGACGTCTCCGAAGAGGGTCGGCTCCACGTACCAGCCCTGGCCGAGGTCCGAGGCGGCCGGACGCCCGCCGCCGGACAGGACCTTGGCGCCCTCCTCCTGGCCGATCCGGATGAAGTCGAGCGAGCGCTGCTGCTGCCGCCTGGCCACCAGCGGGCCGAGCTGCGTCGCGGGGTCCAGCGGGTCGCCGACGACCAGCGCCGAGGCCGCGGCGGCGAGCGCCTCGGCGATCTCCTCGTAGCGGCTGCGCGGGGCGAGGACGCGGGTCTGGGCCACGCAGGCCTGCCCGTTGTTCATCCAGGCGGCGGGGACGATGCCGGCGATGGCGGTGTCGAGGTCGGCGTCCGGGAGGATGACGGCCGCGGACTTCCCGCCGAGTTCGAGGGTCACGCGGGTGAGGTTCTTCGAGGCGACCTCCATGACCTTCCGGCCGGCGGCCACGGAACCGGTGAAGGCGACCTTGTCCACGTCCGGGTGGCCGACGAGGTACTCGCTGACCTCGCGGTCGGCGGGCAGGATCGACAGCACGCCCTCGGGCAGTCCGGCCTCGCGGGCGATGTCGGCGAGGATGTAGGAGTCGAGGACCGCCTCGGGGGACGGCTTGAGGATCACCGTGCAGCCGGTGAGCAGCGCGGGCGCCAGCTTGGCGGCGGCCACGAACTGCGGGACGTTCCACGGGATGACGGCGGCGACCACGCCGACGGCCTCGCGCCGGACGAGGATCGGGCCGAGGACGCCCTGGCGGAACTCCTCGTAGGGGTAGTCGCGGGCCACGGTGATCGCGGCGTCGTAGACCATCATCGGGCCGAGGGCCTGGGCGAGGATGCTCCAGGAGTACGGGGAGCCGTTCTGGGAGCTGATCGAGCGGGCGATCTCCTCGTGGCGGACGGCTATGGCGTCCTTGATCCGGGTGACCACGGCGATCCGCTCCTCGAGCGTCGCACGCGGCCAGGGGCCCTCGTCGAAGGCCTTGCGGGCCACGGCGACGGCCCGGTCCACATCCGCCTTCGAGGCGTGCGGGACGCTGCCGATGACCTGCCCGGTGTGGGGCGAGACGACCTTGATCGTGTCGGAGCCCAGCGGATCCGTCCACTCACCGCCGATGAACAGTTTTCCGTGTTCCACGAGCTCGGTCATGGCTGATGCCTCCTGCGGCTTGGCGTTCCAGAACTGATACCAGTTCTAGTTCTAGGAGTCCACGGCCCTGACCGAACCGCCCTCTCGCCACCCCGCCCGACACCGCGAAGATCCAACGACTAGTCAGGAGCCCGCAGAAGTGGTCGACTTGGGCGACTATTGCAACACGTTCCTGTTGGAGCCGCCGGCCCGGACCCGCCGGCGTCATACCTGTTCCCGTTGACCTGTTCCCGTTGGACCTGTTCCCGTTAGAGCGGAGCCCCTCATGGCAGAGGACACCCCGGACGTGGCACCTCACGTCACCGATCACGGCGGCGGCGTGTGGGGCATCAAGGTCCCCATCCCCGACAATCCGCTCGGCCACACCCTCGTCCACGTCCTCGACACCGACCGCGGCCCGGTCCTCGTCGACACCGGCTGGGACGACCCCGAGTCCTGGGACACCCTCGTCGCCGGCCTCGGCGCCCTCTCCCTCGCCGTCGCCGACGTGCACGGCGTGGTCATCACCCACCACCACCCCGACCACCACGGCCTGTCCGGCCAGGTCCGCGAGGCTTCCGGGGCCTGGATCGCCATGCACGCCGCGGACACCGAGATCGTGGTGCGGACCCGGGCCTCCGAACCCGGCGTCTGGTTCGACTACATGAGCGAGAAGCTCGCCGCCGCAGGAGCCCCCGAGGAGCACATCGCCCCGCTGCGCGCCGCCCGCGCGAGCGGCCGCATGAGCACCCTCCCGGGGCTGAGGGCCGCCGTCCCCGACCGGGAGATCGTGCCCGCCGAGCTGCTGCCGCTGGCGGGCCGCCGACTGCGGGCGATCTGGACCCCCGGGCACACCCCCGGCCACGTCTGCCTGCACCTGGAGGAGAAGCACCCGGCGAACCTGCCCGGCAACGGCCGCCTCTTCTCCGGGGACCACCTCCTCCCGGGGATCTCCCCTCACATCGGCCTCTACGAGGACCCCTCCTCCGAGCGGGTCACCGACCCCCTCGGCGACTACCTCGACTCCCTCGAACGCATCGCCCGCCTCCAGCCCGCCGAGGTGCTCCCGGCCCACCAGCACGCCTTCACCGACGCCCCGGCCCGCGTACGGGAACTCCTGGACCACCACGAGGAACGGCTCACCGGGCTGCGGGAACTGCTCGCCGCCGAGCCGCTGACCCCCTGGGCGCTGGCGGAGCGGATGGAGTGGAACCGGCCCTGGGAGCAGATCCCGTACGGCTCCCGCAACATCGCCGTCTCCGAAGCGGAGGCCCACCTGCGGCGCCTGGTGAAGCAGGGCCGCGCGGAGGCGGTGCCGGGCAGCGACCCCGTGACGTACCGCGCCGTGTAAGGGGTGCGGGAGGGCAGCGCCACCGGATACCGGAGCTACGGGCCGGTAGAGTATGGGCGTCGTCCACACTTCCGTACGGGGGGAAGCCGGTGCGAATCCGGCGCTGACCCGCAACCGTGACCCTCCCCGGCAGCATCGGGGCGGGGAGCCGGATTGCC
The DNA here is from genome assembly GCF_040612195.1 of Streptomyces sp. NPDC006450. NCBI lineage: Bacteria > Bacillati > Actinomycetota > Actinomycetes > Kitasatosporales > Streptomycetaceae > Streptomyces > Streptomyces sp. NPDC006450. The sequence continues at coordinate 15,809 of NZ_JBEXPT010000116.1, forward strand.
CCGTGCCGGAGGTGCGCGGCTCGTGCCGCCGGGTCCTCCGGCGGCCGGCACCGTCGAGGTAAACGGAGCCGGAGCCCGGTGCCAGCCTCCGCTGCTGTGCTGCCTGCCTCCGGGTCCCCAGCACGAGAGGCACCCGCCCCGCCATGAACGTCCGCCGCAGCGCCGCCACGCTCGCCGTCTCCGCCGTGCTCTGCGTGGGCGCGGCCCCCGCGGCCCTCGCCGATGTCGCCACTCCGTCCCCGGCGCCCGTCGTCCCCTCCGGGCTCTACGGCAAGAACGACCCCACGTACGACGGGGTGTGGCGGCAGTCGTTCGCTCTGCTCGCCCAGCACACCGTGGGCGTGAAGCCCGCGCAGCAGGCCGTGGACTGGCTCGTCGGCCAGCAGTGCGCCGACGGCGGCTTCGCCTCCTTCCGCGCGGACGCGGCAGCCGCGTGCGACGCGAAGACGATGCTCGACACGAACGCCACCGCGGTGGCCGTGCAGGCGCTGAAGGCGCTCGGCGGGCAGGACGCGGCGGTGAAGAAGGGCGTGGACTGGCTGAAGTCCGTCCAGAACGCGGACGGCGGCTGGGCCTACGTCCCCGGCTCCCCGAGCGAGGCCAGCTCCACCTCCGTGGTGATCAGCGCGCTGGCGGTGGCGGGCGAGAAGCCGGCCGAGGTCCGGTCCAAGACCGGCAAGTCCGCGTACGAGGGGCTGCTCGCCTTCCAGCTCGGCTGCTCCGCCGAGCCGGCCGCCGACCGGGGCGCCTTCGCCTACCAGCCGACGGCCGACGGCAAGCTCCCCGCCAACGCCGACGCGACGGCCGCCGCCGTCCTGGCCGGCCTCGGCAAGGGCACGCTCGTCTCCCCCTCCTCCGCTCCCGCGGACACCGCCGCGGCGGCGCTCGCCTGCCCGGCGACCGCGGGTGACCCGGCGGCGGCGGCCCAGGGCGCGGCCGGGTACCTGGCCCAGGCCCTGCAGAAGGACGGCCACCTCACCGCCCTCACCCCGGGCGCCGACCAGCCGACCCCGGACACCGGCAACACCGCCGACGCGGTGATCGCCCTGGCCGCGGCCGGGCACAAGCAGTCCGCCGCGGGCGCGCTGGAGTGGCTGAAGGCCAACTCGGCCGCGTGGTCCAAGGGCAGCCCGGCCGGGCTCGGCACCCTGATCCTGGCCGCGCACGCGACCGGCACCGACCCGAAGTCCTTCGGCGGCACCGACCTGGTCGCGGCGCTGAACGCGACGGGCCCGGCGCCGCAGGACGCCTCCGCGAAGGCCTCGGAGCAGCCGGCGGAGAAGAAGGACGAGGAGAAGGACTCCGGCAGCAACGTCTGGTGGATGATCCTCGCGGGCGCGGCGGCCGGTATGGGCATCGGCATCGTGCTGAGCGGCCGCCGCAAGAAGAACCAGCTCTGATGCGCGGACGCCACCACCGCCCGGCCCTGCTGCCGTCCCTCGTCGCCGGCCTCGTCCTGACCCTGCTGGCCGCGTCCCCCGCCCTGGCCTCGACCTACCGCTACTGGTCGTTCTGGGACGGCGCGGGCGGCACGTGGGCGTACGCCACCCAGGGCCCCTCGTCGGCGCGTCCGGCGGACGGCTCCGTGCAGGGCTTCCACTTCGTGGTGAGCAAGGACGCGGCCGATCAGGCCGCCCCGCCGCGCGCGGACGCCGACTTCGCGGCCATCTGCTCGGCCACCGCCCCGGTCGCGGGCAGGAAGCGGATCGCCCTGGTCATCGACTTCGGTACGCCCGCCGAGGCCCAGGCGGGCGAGACCCCGCCGCAGGACGCTCCGCGTACGGCGTGCGCGCAGGTCGGCCCGGACGCCACGACGGCCGAGGCACTGGCGGAGGTGGCCAAGCCGCTGCGCTACAACAGCGCGGCGCTGCTGTGCGCGGTCTCGGGCTACCCGAAGCAGGGCTGCGGCGAACCCGTCGCGGACACCGCCGCCACCACCGCCCCGGTCGAGCCCGCCGACTCCGGCTCCGACGGCGGCGGCCCGTCCGCGGGCCTCCTCGCCGGCATCGCAGCGGTGGCCGCACTGGGCGCGGCCGCCTTCTGGCAGTCCCGCCGCCGCCGCACCCGATGAAGCCGGGCCCCCAGTCCGGGTCCGGGTCCGAGTCCGAGAACGGCGGGGCGGTCGCGGACGGCGGCCCGCCCCCCACCCGCACCACCCGCGCCCGCCCGTCGACCGGCACGGGTGGTGCGGGTGGTGCGGGTGGGCACCCGGCAGCCCGGCCGCACGCCGCGCGCACCCACGACGGCGCCGCACCCGCCCCCCGCACCCACGGCGCCGACCACGGCCCCGCAGGCGACGTCCCCACCCCGGCCGGGCCGAACGCCCCCGGCCGGGCAACCGGCGGCTCGCGCGTGCCGACGTACGAAAAATGGCGCGCCCCCGAGGCCACGCGTGGCAACGCCCTGCACGCGGGTGCCTGGTGGCTCTGGGCCCTCGGTCTCGCCACCGCCGCCTCCCGCACCACCAACCCGCTCCTCCTCGGCCTGATCGTCGGCGTGGCCGGCTACGTGGTGGCGGCCCGCCGTACCGACGCGCCCTGGGCGCGTTCCTACGGGGCGTTCGTCAAGCTCGGGCTCTTCGTCATCGGCCTGCGCCTCGTCTTCTCCATGCTCCTCGGCTCCCCCATCCCCGGCGCGCACACCCTCTTCACCCTCCCGCAGGTCCCCCTCCCTGACTGGACGCAGGGCATCCGCCTCGGCGGCCGGGTCACCGCCGAACAGCTCGTCTTCGCGTTCTACGACGGCGCGAAGCTGGCCACGCTCCTCATCTGCGTCGGCGCCGCCAATGCCCTCGCGAATCCGGCGCGGCTGCTGAAGTCGCTGCCCGCGGCCCTGTACGAGGTCGGGGTCGCCGTGGTCGTCGCGATGACCTTCGCGCCGAACATGGTCGCGGACGTGGTCCGCCTCCGTACGGCCCGTCGCCTGCGCGGCCGCCCCACCGGCGGGGTGCGGGCCGTCCTCCAGATCGGTCTGCCGGTCCTGGAGGGCGCGCTGGAACGCTCCGTCGCCATTGCCGCCTCCATGGACGCCCGCGGCTACGGCCGCACCGCGCAGGTCCCGGCCGCCGTCCGCCGCACCACCAACGTGCTCACCCTCGGCGGGCTGCTCGGCATGTGCGCGGGTACGTACGGGCTGCTGGCGGCGGAGGGCGCCGAGTACGGTCTCGCGCTCCTCCTCTTCTCCCTCCTCCTGGCCCTGGCCGGGCTGCGCCTCGGCGGCCGCCGGTCGATCCGGACCCGGTACCGGCCGGACCGGTGGGGCGTACGGGCCTGGCTGGTCGCCGGTTCGGGCGCGGCGGTGGCGGCCCTGCTGATCCGGGCCGCGTCCCTGGACCCGGAGGCCCTGCGCCCCGGCGTCGTCCCCCTCGTCGTCCCGACCCTCCCGCTCTGGCCGGCCGCGGCGATCCTGATCGGCCTCCTCCCGGCGCTGGTCGCTCCGCTCCCCCCGCTTCCCCCCTCTCCGCTGAAGGAGGCGTAAGGCCCCCGTGATCCATTTCGAAGACGTATCGGTGACGTACGACGCAGCGGCCGCCCCCTCCCTCGCGCACGCCGACTTCACGCTCCCCGAAGGGGAGCTGACCCTCCTGGTGGGCCCCTCCGGCGTCGGCAAGTCCACCCTCCTCGGGGCGGTCTCGGGCCTGGTCCCGCACTTCACCGGGGGCACCCTCACGGGCCGGGTCACGGTCGCCGGCCGGGACACCCGCACGCACAAGCCGCGGGAACTCGCGGACGTGGTCGGCACGGTCGGCCAGGACCCGCTGGCCCACTTCGTGACGGACGTCGTCGAGGACGAGCTGGCCTACGGCATGGAGTCCCTGGGCCTGCCGCCCTCCGTCATGCGCCGCCGCGTCGAGGAAACCCTCGACCTGCTCGGCCTGAACGAACTCCGCGACCGCCCCATCGCCACCCTGTCCGGAGGCCAGCAGCAGCGGGTGGCGATCGGTTCGGTCCTGACCCCGCACCCGCGCGTCCTGGTCCTGGACGAGCCGACTTCGGCCCTCGACCCGGCGGCGGCGGAAGAAGTCCTGGCCGTCCTGCAGCGCCTGGTCCACGACCTGGGCACGACCGTCCTGATGGCGGAACACCGCCTGGAGCGCGTGGTCCAGTACGCCGACCGCGTCCTGCTCCTCCCCTCCCCGGGCGCTCCCCCCGTCCTGGGCACCCCCTCCGAGATCATGGCCGTCTCCCCGGTCCACCCCCCGGTGGTGGCCCTCGGCCGCCTGGCGGCCTGGTCCCCCCTCCCCCTCTCCGTCCGAGACGCCCGCCGCCGCGCCGCCCCCCTCCTCACCCGCCTCGCCACAACCCCCGCGCCCCCACCGGCCGCGACGCCCCAGCCCGACCCCGGAACAGACGCACAACCCCACACCGCTACCGGGTCACAGCCCCACACCGGAGCCGGCGCAAAGCCGCAGGCCGGGGCTGGGGCGCAGCCCCCAGCAGAGTCCGAAGCCCAGCCCCCGTCGGGGTCCGGGGCGCAGCCCCGCCCGGGGTCCGGGGCGCAGCCCCGCCAGGGGTCCGGGGCGCAGCCCCGGGGA
>NZ_JBEXPT010000117.1:0-20241 GCF_040612195.1 Streptomyces sp. NPDC006450
GCCGGCTCCGGAGCCGGACCCGTGTCAGACCGTTAGCGCTGCAGTGTCAGCAGTCCCGGGCGGTAGGGCCATTGGCCGTAGTCACCGCCGGAGTTGGGGTCTCGTCCCTGGTAGAGGAACTGCAGGTTGCAGGGATCGACGGTGAAGGTCTGATCGGCCGTGGTGCGGATCAGCTCGCCGTGGCTGATGTCATTCGTCCATGTGGCGCCGCTGTTCGCCTTGCCGGCGAAGGGGTTGCTCTCGGTCGCGGCCTGGGGTGTCCATGAGCCGCCCAGGCTGGTGGCCACGAACGAGCGGAAGTAGCGGCCCTGCGAGCCGATCGCCTCGACGATCATGAGGTAGCGGTCCTGGCCCTGGAGTTTGTACACCTGCGGGGCTTCGAAGAGGTTGTTCGTCGTGTCGCTCATGATGGTTGTGTACGTCGAGCCGAAACTGCCCGGGAAGTTCCCGATCGGCATGCTGGCCCGGTAGATCTTGCCGTTGTCACCGGCGAAGAAGAGGTACATGTTCGTGCTGTCACCGATGATCGTCTGGTCGATGGGCCCTGTTCCGGAGCCGGTGATGCTTCCGGAGAAGAGCACCTGCTGTGACGACCAGCCGTTGGGGTTGGCGGGGTCGCTCGACGTCCGGTAGGAGAAGGCGCTCCCACCTCCCCACTGGTAGGTGAGCACCCAGATGTTCTTCGGCGCGAAGTAGAAGAGAGTGGGCGCGACGACGGAGTTCGACATCGTGTTCTGGTTGGCCGACGCCATCTCCGACCAGTTGCCGAACAAGCCGAAGTTCATCGAACCCCAGCCCGCTCCCGTTCCCGCGGCGCCGTGCGTCGTCGCATAGACGAGATGCTTGCCGTTGTGGGGGGCGACGGTGAAGTCCTTGAGCGACGCCCACCCGGACTTGGGCTGCGCCAGCGCGCCCGTCGAGGTCCAGCGGTAGGCCGACGGAAGTGCGCACGCGCCGGGGTTGCCGGCACCGACCTTGACGAGCTGCCACTGCTGGTTGGTGCCGCCCCAGTCGTCGTACTGGACGACGTTCGCGTTGTCGGCGGTGGAGCCGCCCTGCACTTCGAGGGCCTTGTTGCTGTGGCGCGCGATGAACCTCACGTAGCCGTCCGAGCTGTCGGCCGGCCGCCACTGCTGGTTGGTGCCGTTCACATCGGCCCACTGGACGATCGAGGCCCCGTTCGCCGTGTCCCCGTTCTGGACATCCAGCACCTTGCCGGAGTGGCGGGACTTGATGCGGTAGTGACCGCCGCCGGAGTCGACGAACTGCCACTGCTGCTGGTTCTGATCGTTCCTGGTCCACTGGGTGATGCGGGCGCCGTCGTTGGTCGCCAGGTTGTGGACGTCCAGTGCCTTGCCGCTGTTGCGGTTGACCAGCACGTACGAGGCGTTGGTGTCGATGATCGGCGCCGCGCCGGCGGGCTGGACTCCGAGGAAGGTGGCCAGGAGCAGCAAGGGCGCGAGGACGGCGAGCAGGCGCCGTCTCAGGTGGACCGGGGACGGTTGGCGAAACCACATCAGAAGGGCTCCTTTGGGGGGTGTGCGTGAGGTGACCCCGGCGAACCGCGGAGCGGCCGCTTGGGGGGATAGGGGACGGGATAGGTGTGAAGGCGGCCGCACATGCCGAAGCGTTGTTGCTCCGGGCGCTCCAGGCGTGACACTGCGCCGTGGCCGAGGTGGGAGAGGTCTCCGGCTCTCAGCCGTTCCAGCTGACGGCCCGTCGTGACGGCAGCGGCCATGGGGCCGTCACGCCAGCGGGCCCACCAGGCGTCCATGAGCTCGCTCTTCAGGCGGTGGGCCGCGATGTGGAACTGCGGCAGCCCGCCTTCGCACAAGGCCAGGAAACCCTCGACTACCAGGTCACGGCGGCGGCGCGCCGCCGCGGAATGGTCGCCGGTCAGGGCGGCCGCCTTCCGGTAGGCGTGGGGAGGTACCGGGTCCCCGAGCCGTACATGTGCTGGAACACCGCGCCCGCGACGGCGGGGCCCTCGGCGTCGCGGATCCGGTCGAGCTCGGCCAGCGACAGGGCCACCGGCTTCTCGCACCAGACCCACGCGCCCGAATCCAGGCAGGCCACGGCCTGGTCGGCGTGCAGGAACGGAGGCGTGCACAGGTGCACGAGGTCCGGCTTCTGCTCCCGGAGCATCGTGTGGAGATCGGTGTAGACCGCGGGGATGCCGTGTTCGGCCGCGAAGGCCTCGGCGCGCGCGGCGTCCACGTCGACGGCGGCCACGATCACGGCCCGGTGCTCCTGTGCCCGCAGGGCGGTAACGTGGCAGATGCCCGCGATCCCGCCCGTTCCGACGATCGCCGTTCTGATCATCCGCCCAGCACCTTCCTGATCGAGTGATAGGCGGGCTTGGGCAGCAGGTTCTCGTCGTAGGGCAGCGCCGCGCCCTCGCCGGGGAAGACGGCGGGGATCCACGAGTACTTGTCCGTGTAGTCCCAGAGGGTGATGCCGACGCACTTCTCGACCGCCAGGCAGGCCTTGACGTAGTCGGCGTACCAGGTGGCCTGGGTGGCGAGCATCGAAGGCGTCGCGGGGAGGGCCATCCGGATGTCGAGCTCGGTGATGGCCACCTCGACCCCGAGGTCGGCGAAGCGCTGCATGTTCTGCCGGACGTCGGCGGGGAAGCCGTACTGGAGCGCCAGATGGCCCTGGATGCCGAAGCCCTCCACCGGGACGCCGTCGGCCTTCAACTGCTTGATCAGGGCGTAATAGGCGTCGCTCTTGGGGCCGATCCCGTCGACGTTGTAGTCGTTGAGGTACAGCTTGGCGTGCCGGTCGGCCTCGTGGGCCCAGCGCAGGGCGTCGGCGATGTAGCCGGGGCCGAGCGTCTTGTAGAAGAGCGATTCGCGGTAGGTGCCGTCCTCGTTGAAGGCTTCGTTGACGACATCCCAGTGGATCACCTGGCCCTTGAAGTGCCGGACTTCCGTCTGGATGTGGTTCTTGAGGATGGCGCGCAGCTCGTCGGCGCTCCAGATGCCCTCGGTGAGCCAGGCGGGGAGTTGGTTGTGCCAGATGAGGGTGTGGCCGCGGACCTTCTGACGGTGGGCCTTGGCGAACGCGACGAGCTCGTCGGCGTCGGTGAAGTCGAAGACGCCGCGCTCGGGCTCGGTGGCGTACCACTTCATGGCGTTGCCGGGGGTGGTCTGCCCGAATTCGCTGCCGAGGAGCTTCAGATAGGCGGCGTCGGTGAACTCGGGGTTGTCGGTGGCGGAGCCGAAGTACTTGTGGTGCTTCCCGGCCAGTTCGCCGAGCGTCCTGGGACGGGGCTCGGCGGCTGCGGGCGCGGCGGCGAGACCGGCCGCCAGGCAGACGGCGGCTGACAGAGCGGTGGGAATCCGGGGCATGGACATGACGGACTACTCCTCCAGCTATGGGCGGTTCAGTCGAGGACGATCGTGGTCAGCGCGCGTGGGGCGAGCGTCGCCCTGAGGGTCGTGCCGTGCGTGGAGACGATGTCGGCCGGGGTGATCGAGCGGGTCTCGTCGGTGACGTAGCGGTCGTGGCCGCCGCGGAGAGAGAGATCGGCGGAGCTCTCGGTGGTCGCGGTGTTGAGGATCTCGATCACGCGGCTGCCGTCCGCGGAAGGCCGTGATCTGCAGTGCCGGGCCGGCGTTCGTGACCGGCACGCGGACGGCGCCGGGGCGGATGGACCGGCTGAAGGCGGCCAGCGCCCAGTGCGTTCGTTGGTAAACCCCAGGTCGGTGATCCCGATGCCCAGGCGCAGGATCGAAAGGCCCGCGCCCTCTTCCCTGCTGAGCAGCAGGTCGAGCACCTCACGCTGCTTGGCCGGGCTGAGGCCGCGTGCGCCGTGCAGCAGGTCGGCCTGCTGGAAGGCCATCGAGAAGCCGAATCGGTCTATGGGCTGGAGCTCGGCGCGGAAGTCGATGCCGGTGCGCGCGGGGGCGGCCACGGCTTGCATTGTTAGCGCTAACAATATTGCGGTCAGTGCGGTCAGGCGTTTCACGACGTCTCCTCCGGGGTGGAGGTCATGCGGGACGGGTCAGCCCTTGGTGGCGCCCGCCGTGAGTCCGCCGATCAACTGCCGTTCGGCGACGGCGTAGAAGGCGAGGGCGGGGACCATCGCGAGCACGATGTAGGCGAGGACGAGCGCGTAGTCGGTCGAGTACTGGCCCTGGAACTGCTGGACGCCGACCGGGATCGTCTGCCATTGGGGGTCGTTGAACACCAGCAGCGGCAGGAAGAAGTTGTTCCAGCTCGCGACGATCGCGAGCACCGAGACCGTGCCGAGCGCCGGGCGCGCCATCGGCAGCAGGATCTTCCAGAAGAAGCGGAACTTGCCGCAGCCGTCCATGACGGCCGCCTCCTCGACCTCTGCCGGGATGGTCCGGAAGAAGCCGCGCAGAATGATGATCGTCACCGGAAGCCCGAAGGCCGCCTGCGGGAGGATCACTCCGAGCGGGTTGTCGAGCAGGTCGAAGTTGCGCAGCAGCAGGAACAGCGGCAGGACGGCCACCGCGAACGGGAACATCAGCCCGATCGTGAACAGCGTGTAGAACAGCTCCCTGCCCCGGAAGGCGTAGCGGGCCAGTACGAACGCCGCCATCGCCGCGACCGTCACCGTGCAGCATGCGGTGCCGATCGCGATGCCCGCGCTGTTGGCGATCTGCCGCCAGAACATTCCGTCGCTGAGGATGCCGGTGTAATTGGCGGTCTTCCAGTGCTCCGGCAGCCCGAACGGGTTGGTCGTCAGCTCGCCGGTGCTCTTGAACCCGGAGATCACCGCGTACACCAGCGGCACGACGACGAACGCGCCGATCAGCCAGACCACGGCGTGCAGCGACAGGCCGCGTGCCGTTCTGCGGGCGTTCATCGGCCACCTCCCGACGTGACGGCTCCGCTCAGGTCACGGCGCAGTACGTAGCGCTGGTAGAAGAGGGAGAAGACCAGGCTGATCATGAACAGCGCCACGCTGATCGCACTGGCGTAGCCGACCTGGTAGCGCTTGAACCCGAACTGGAACATCGAGATCGCCATCGTCTCGGAGGAGTGGTTGGGCCCGCCCGCGGTCATGACCCAGACGAGGTCGAAGAGCTGGATGGCACCGATGACCGAAAGGAAGACGCTGATCCGGATCGTCGGGCCGAGCAACGGCAGCGTCACGTGCCGGAAGCGCTGCCAGGCGCCGGCGCCGTCGATGGAGGCGGCCTCGAGGATCTCGCCCGGGATGCTTTGCAGCCCGGCGAGGAAGAGCATCATGTGGAACCCGAAGTACTTCCAGGTCATGACCACGAACAGGGTCGGCATGACCGTCGAGGGGTCGGCGAGCCATTTGCCCTGCAACCCCTCCATGCCGAGGACGCCCGCGAATTGGTCGGCCATGCCGGCACCGGGAAGGAAGACCATCGTGAAGAGGACCGCCGTGACCACTTCGGACAGGATGTACGGCGCGAAGAACAGCATCCGGTAGACGGCCCTGCCGCGCAGCCTCTGGTTGAGCAGGACGGCGGTGAACAGTGCGAACGGCAACTGCACCGTGACCGACAGCGTGATCAGGTACAGCCCGCGCTCCAGATCGCCGAGGAAGACCTGATCGCCGAAGAGGTCGGTGTAGTTCTCGAAGCCGACGAACTCGTCCAGGGGGCCGACCCCGCCCCACTTGAAGAAGCCGGTGTAGACGGCAACCGCGATGGGGGCGAGGACGAAGACGAGGAAGAGGACCAGAGCCGGGACGAGGAACCAGGCGACCGACGCCCAGCTCGCCAGACCGCGCAGGAGCGACCGTGCCGGGGCGGGCGGACCCACCGGCCCGGCGTCCTGCGTCCGCTCCTTGGTCAGGGTGGACACGGAGCTAGGCACCCTTCGCAGCCTCGGATATCGACTTGGTGACCTGCTCGGGCGTCTTCTTGCCCGCGATGAGGTCGGCGACGCTGTCGTTGACCTCCTGGCCGACCGCCGGCGGGTAGGCCTGGTCGAGGAAGAGCTGGAAGCCCGTCGCCTTGACCAGGCTGTCGGCCACCACCTTCCTGTTGGGGTCGGTGAGCTGGCTCTCCGCGCCCTTGACCACGGGCAGGTAGCCGTTGGAGGCCAGCAGCTTGGACTCGTTCTCCAGAACGAAGAACTTCAGGAAGTCCAGCCCCTCCTTCGGCGCGCCCTTGCGCAGCGCGAAACCACCGCCACCGCCGAACACGTCGGTGGCTTGGCCGACCCCGCCGTCGACCGTCGGGAAGGGGAAGAAGCCCAGGTCCGCTCCGAGGTCGGCGCCCGCGTCCTTCTGCACCGAGGGCCCCCACTGTCCCATCAGCTCCATGGCGGCCTCGCCGTTGCCCATGGTCGCGGCCTGGCCGCCGGGGGTGGCGTATCCGGCGCCGAGGAAGGCCGTCTGGAACGGCTGGAGGTCGACCAGCTCCTTGAGGTGGGTGCCTGCCTGGACGAAGCCCGCGCCGGTGAAGTCCTTGGTGGCCGCGGCCTGCTGCAGCGCGGGGAGGCCTACGACGCGCATCGCGAGGTAGGCCCAGTAGTAGTGGCCGGGCCATTTCTCCTTGCCCGCGAGGGCGATCGGAGTGACGCCCGCCGCCTTGAGCTTCTTGACGTCTTCCAGGAGCTCGGCCCAGGTGGCCGGCGGAGCGGTGATCCCGGCCTTGGCGAAGAGCTTCTTGTTGTACCAGAAGCCGACCATGCCGACGTCGTAGGGCACCCCGTAGGTCCGGCCCTCGAACTGATAGGCCTGCAGCGAGACCGGGGTGAGCTCGGACGACCAGCCGAACACGTCGGTGAGGTCCTCGACCAGCCCCGCGTCGACCTGCTGCTGCAGCACGCCGCCGCCCCAGGTCTGGAAGACGTCGGGGAGCTTGCCCGATGAGGTGGTGGCGGTCAGCTTGGACTTGAACGCCTCGTTCTCCAACGAGGTCGTCTTGATCGTGATGTTCGGGTGGGCGGCCGTGAACGCCGAGGAGATCTGCGGGAAGAGGGACTTCCCCGGTTCCGTCGTGGCGATGTTCCACCACGCGAAGGTCACCTTGCCGCCGGCCGTCGGCCTCGAGCCGGAGTCCCCGCCGCCACAGGCCGCGGTCAGCGAGACGGACAGAGCGGTCAGGCCCGAGAGCGCCAGGAAGCTTCGTCGGCTCGGGGGTGTGCTGGCCATGGGACCTCCGGGGTCGGGAATGCGGTTCGATTTCGAAACTGTTTCGCAAAATCCTCGATTCGGTGCTGCCACAAACTAGGAACGCGCGGCCCCCCGGTCAAGCCTTCTTACTGATTTTCCTGCTGTGGCAGCGCACTTGGAGCTTGACAACCTGGTCGCACCGACTGGAAACTCTTCGAAAGTTTGCGATACCTGTCGTCAGCCAAGGCGTTCACGCAGAGGAGAGAAGTTGAGCGAGCAGCGTCCGACCCTGGCTCTCATCGCCGCGGAGGCAGGGGTCTCCCAGGCCACCGTGTCGAAAGTGGTCAACGGCCGCTCCGATGTGGCACCTTCGACACGCGAACGGATCGAGGGCCTGCTGCGCTCCCACAACTACCTCCACCCCGGTGGGCAGGCCAGGGCCCGCAGGTCAGGCCTGGTCGACCTGATCATCGGCGGTCTGGACAGCGCCTGGGCGGTGGAGATACTGCGCGGCGTCGAGGCCGAGTGCGCCCAGCGGAGCGTCGGCACCGTCGTGTCGCTCGTCCCGCCGGGCGAAGCCACGCCGTCGAGCTGGGCCGCGCTGCCGGTCCTGCACCACAGCGACGGCGTCATCCTCGTCACCGCCTCGGTCACCCAAGCCCAGCGTGCCCAGGTCGAACAGGCCGGGGTGGCGCTGGTGGTCATCGACCCGATCGACCTGCCGGGCAACGGGGTGCCGAGCATCGGTGCGACCAACTGGGCGGGCGGCCTCGCCGCCACGGAGCACCTGCTGGAGCTGGGACACCGCCGGATCGCCGCGATCGGCGGGCGCAAGGAGATGCTCTGCAGTCAGGCCCGCATCGACGGGTACCGCGCCGCGCTGGAGCGGGCCGGGATCGAGGTCGACCGCGACCTGATCCGGTTCGGCGACTTCCAGCACGAGGGCGGGTTCCGGCGCGCCCGGGAACTGCTCGCCCTCCCCGAGCCGCCGACCGCCATCTTCGCCGGTAGCGACCAGCAGGCGATGGGCGTCTACGAAGCCGCCCGGCAGGACGGGCTGAGCATCCCCCAGGACCTCAGCGTGGTCGGCTTCGACGACCTGCCGATGTGCGAATGGCTTTCACCGCCGCTGACGACGGTGCGCCAGCCCCTGGAGGAGATGGGCCGGCTCGCCGCCCGCACACTTTTCCAGCTCCTGGACGGACAGCCCCTGGTCAGCCCCCGGATGGAGCTCTCGACCGAGCTCAAGGTCCGGCTCTCCACCGCCCCGCCCCGTCTCTAGTGCTGTGACCGGCAAGGTTCACCGTGTCACGGCGACCGGCACGGCACCTCGCCGCGTTGTCGCACCGCCCGAGTACGTCCCGTACACGCGGCGGCCCTCCGCCGTGCGATGCACCGCACCGAACAGCGCAACCCGGCATACCTTCCCGGCCACAGCTCTAGGAGAACTCCGTGACCGAGCCCTGGCGTGACCCCCTCATACCCGCATCCGCACGAGTCGCCGATCTGCTGAACCGGATGACGCTGGAAGAGAAGGCGGGTCAGCTCACCGGTTTCTGGGCGCTGCCATCGAATCCGGGCACACCGGTCGCGCCCATGGAGGACGATTCCGGCGAGTCCGCGCCCGGCCTCGACGACATCGTCGCCCACGGGCTCGGCCAGCTCACCCGGGTGTACGGCACCGCTCCGATCACCGCGGAGGCCGGAATGGAGCGGCTGGCCTCGCTTCAGCGGCAGGTGACCGGATCCGGCCGGTTCGGGATCCCGGCGGTCGCTCACGAGGAGTGCCTGACCGGGTTCATGACGTTCGGGGCGACGGTCTTCCCCGGGCCGCTGGCCTGGGGCGCCTCCTTCGATCCCGGGCTCGTGCGCCGGATGGCCGCCGCCATCGGCGCGGGGATGCGACAGGTCGGCGTCCACCAAGGGCTGGCTCCGGTGCTCGACGTGGTCCGCGACTACCGGTGGGGCAGGACCGAGGAGTGCATCGCCGAGGACCCCTACCTCGTCGGAGCCATCGGCACCGCCTACGTGCAGGGCTTGGAGGGTGCCGGGATCGTGGCGACGCTCAAGCACTTCGCCGGGTACTCGGCCTCGCGCGGCGGCCGGAACATGGCCCCCGTCTCCTCGGGGCCGCGCGAGTTCGCCGACGTACTGGTCGAGCCTTTCGTACGGGCACTGCGCGAGGGGGGCGCCCGGTCGGTGATGAACAGTTACACCGACGTGGACGGCGTCCCGGTGGCCGCCGACGCACGGCTGCTGACCGAACTGCTGAGGGGGGAGCTCGGTTTCAGTGGTGTGGTCGTCGCCGACTACTACGCCGTCTCCTTCCTGGAGACCCGGCACGGCGTCACCGGATCGCGGGGCGCGGCCGGTGCGCTGGCGTTGACCGCCGGAATCGACGTCGAGCTGCCCACGGCCCGCTGCTACGGCGAGCCGCTGACCGAACTCGTCCGGTCGGGAGCCGTACCCGAGGAGCTCATCGACCGGGCCGCGGAACGGGTCCTGCTACAGAAGGTCGAACTCGGCCTGCTCGACCCCGACTGGGAACCCGTCAAGGCCGCGCCGGTGGACCTCGACCCGCCGGAGAACCGGCTACTGGCCAGGATCCTGGCCGAACAGTCCACCGTGCTGCTCGCCAACGACGGCATCCTGCCGCTGCGGCCGTGCCGCGTGGCGGTCAGCGGGCCGTACGCCGACGACCCCCAGTCCTTCCTCGGCTGCTACTCCTTCCCCAACCACGTCGCGCTGCCCGGCGACCTCGGGCTGGAGATCCCGACGCTCGGCGAGGCGCTCACCGCTGCCGGGTTCACGGTCACCGCGGACGATCCGGACGTGAACGTACTGGTGCTCGGGGACCGGGCCGGCATGTTCGGCCGGGGCACCTCCGGAGAGGGCTGCGACGCCGAGACCCTCGACCTGCCCGGCGACCAGGCCGCACTCGCCTCCACCGTTCTGGACTCCGGGGTGCCGACCGTCGTGGTCCTCGTTTCCGGACGGCCCTACGCGCTCGGCACGCTGGCCGAGCGCGCATCGGCCCTGGTGCAGGCCTTCTTCCCCGGCGAGGAGGGCGGGACGGCGCTGGCCCGGATCATCAGCGGGGCCGCGGAACCGTCCGGGCGGCTGCCCGTCTCCATCCCCCGCCAGGTCGGCGGCCAGCCCGGAACCTACCTGCACGCGAGGCTCGGCGGGCACACCGACTGGAGTTCGGTGGACCCGACCCCGCTGTTCCCCTTCGGACACGGGCTGAGCTGGACCAGCTTCAGCTGCTCGGATCTGTCGGTGGATCCCGTTGCCGCGACGGACGGGGCCGTCTCCGTTTCGGTCACCGTACGCAACGTCGGCGAGGTGGCGGGGACCGAGGTGGTCCAGCTGTACCTCTCGGATCCCGTGGCGTCCGTCGTCCGGCCGCAGCGGTGGCTCGCCGGATTCGCCAGGGTCGAGCTGCGGCCGGGCGCGGCCGCCCGGATCACCTTCTCCGTCCATGCCGACAGGACCTCGTTCACCGGGCTCGACCTGCGCAGGAGAGTGGAGCCCGGTGAGATCGGCGTGGCCGTCGGGCGGTCCAGCGGCGATCTGCCGCTCCAGGGCTCCTTCACTCTGGAGGGCCCCGTACGTCACCCGGCGACCGACCGGGTGCTGTCCGTGCCGGTCGAGAGCGTCCCGGTTCCATGAGCAGGTTCTTCGGTGATCCCGTGCTGCCCGGGTTCCGGCCCGACCCGTCCGTCTGCCGGGTAGGAGCGGACTACTACCTGGTGACGTCCAGCTTCGAATGGTTCCCGGGCCTTCCCGTGTTCCACAGCCGCGATCTCGTGAACTGGCGGCGCATCGGCTCCGCGCTCGACCGGGCGTCTCAGCTCGACCTCGACGGGTGCGAGCCCTCACGGGGTCTGTTCGCACCGACGATCCGGCACCATGACGGCGTCTTCCATCTCGTCTGCACGCTGATGGACGGCCCCGGCCATTTCGTCGTCACGGCGACCGACCCGGCGGGGCCGTGGTCACAGCCGCACTGGCTGGACGGCGAGGGCTTCGACCCGTCGCTCTTCTTCGACGACGGTCCGGACGACGGCGACGGCGACGGCGACGGCGATGGCCGGGCATGGTTCACCGCCGCCCGCGTGCTGGACGAGGAGGGCGGCCGCACCGAGATCTGGATGCGCGAATACCTTCCCCGCGAACGACGGCTTACGGGACCGGAGCACGTCCTGTGGTCGGGAAGCCACCCCGGCGCCAGATGGTCGGAAGCCCCGCACCTCTACAAGATCGACGGCAGCTATCTTCTGCTCACCGCCGAGGGCGGCACCGATGTGGACCACAGCGTGGTGGCCGCCCGCGCCGACCGCGTGACCGGCCCCTACAAGGGCGCCCGCGGCAACCCGGTGCTACCGCCCGCCAAGGGTCCGGTCACCTGCACCGGGCACGCCGACCTCGTCCGAACCCCGTACGGCGACTGGCGGGCCGTCCTCCTGGGCGTCCGCCCGGGCTCCGCCCTCGGCCGCGAGACCTTCCTCAGCCGGATCACCTGGGACGAGGGCTGGCCGGTCTTCTCCCCCGTCGACCACACCGACCCTCGCCGCCCCCTCCACGACGGCTTCGCCACCCTCTCCGCCGACTGGAGCACCCTGCGCACCCCGCCCACCCCGTTCTGGACCACCGGCGACGGACTCCGCCTCCAGCTCCGCCCCGAACGCCTCGGCGAGCGCACCGTCCCGTCCCTCCTGGCCCGCCCTCAGGAACAGCCCGACTGCGACGTCTCCACCGAACTGCATTTCACCCCCGCCGCACCGGACGAACAGGCAGGCCTCGCCGTTGTCCTCGACGACGACGCACATCTCCTCTTCCTCCGCACCACGGAAGGCCTCAGCCTCCGCCACGGACCCGAGGTCCTGGCAAGCGTTCCCGTCCCCCCTGGCCCCGTTCGTCTGGGGGTCCGCATCCGCGGATTCGGCCACACCTTCGCCCACGCGCATGCGAACGGTGTCTGGGAGGATCTGGCCACCGTCGAAGCCACCTTCCTCACCCCGCTGTTCACCAGCGTCCAGCTCGGCCTCTACGCCACCTCCAACGGCCGCCCCTCCACCAGCCAAGCCCACTTCACGTGGTTCGACATCACCTACCCGGGCCGGCAGGAACCGCCTGGACACTAGCGGACAGCAGCCTCGCGCAGCCGATGCCGAGAACTACCTCCTCAGCCTCTGACCCGGATCCGCTGCCCCAGGGCCCTGGGGCCCCTGTACGGGGTCCTGCGTGACCCTGCCGGAAGCTCCCACCGATCAGGCCGACGCAGGCAGATCGGGGGCGGACTCGCGCACGGTCAGGCGGGTCGGGAGGATCAGCGGGCTGGGGCGGTGTCCTTCGATGACACCGACCAGCATCCTGGCCATCTCCTGCCCCAGTGCCCGCACGGGCTGATGGACCGTGGTCAGCCGCGGGCTGGTGTGCCGGGCGCTCGCCAGGTCGTTGAAGCCGATCACCGCGACATCCTCGGGGACCCTGAGCCCCCGTTCCCGCAAGGTGCGCAGAGCGCCGATGGCCATCGCGTCGGAGGCAGCGAACACCGCGTCGGGATCGGGGTGCGCCCGGAGCAGTCGCTCCATCGCCTCGGCTCCGCCGTCTTCGGTGAACTGCCCGGGCTCGACCCCGAGCAGCCTCAGGCCGGACAAGGTCAGACCGTCGGTGAACCCCTGCTCACGCGCGACGGAGGCCCTGGTGTCCACCTGGCCGGTGATCATGACGGGCCGTCGGCGGCCCGTGCGCGCGAAGTGCTCGGCGGCCAGGCGGGCACCGCCGCGGTTGTCGGCGTCCACGTACCACCTGGGCTCGCCGATGAGCGGGAGTCCGCCGAAGACGACGGGGAGATCGACCTCCTCGCCCAGGCGTCCCAGCGGATCGTCGCCCCGCAGCGCCATCAGCATGACGCCGTCGGCCCGGCGGGAGCGCAGCAACCGCTCGAACCTCTCCCGGCCGCGCGGGGTGTTGGCCAGCAGCAGGATCAGCTCCAACTCGGTCTGCTCCAGCGCCGTGCTGACGCCGACGACGACCTCCGCGAAGAACGGGTCCGCGAACAGCCCCGGCTCGTCACTGGAGACCGCCAGAACCACCGCTCCGACCCTGCGGCTCGCCAGGGCCTGCGCGGACGGATTGGGCACGAAATCCAGCTCGCGCACCGCCCGTTGGACCGCCTCCCGCTTGGCGCGGCTGACATGCGGGGCGTTGTTGATCACCCGGGAGGCCGCCGTGCGCGACACGCCGGCTCGTGCGGCCACCTCGTCGAGAGTCGGCATGCGCTTCGGCTCCATGGAAGAACTGCTCCTCGGGCTCACACGGGCGGCGAACAGCGGCCATGATTCCATGCAGCACCCCGACTTCGGACCTGCACGCGGATGTCGCCCTTGGTCTCGATTTGGTAGCGCTTCCAACCCAACACGCCTCTGCCCAGCAGCAGTTCTACGTTCAACCACTTGACATACCCTGGCGACGGCCCCAATTATCCCTACAGCGCGGTCCGACCCCATCCTGCAAGCGGTCCGACCCATCCCACAATTGGAAGCGCTTCCACTTCCCCACCTACGGAGGAAGAACCATGCGCAAGTCCGTCCGAGCTGCGTCCGCCCTCCTGGCCGGCGCTCTCACCGCCGGTCTAGCCCTGATCAACGCCGGTCCGGCGTACGCCGCCGACCCGACCACCATGACCAGCGGCTTCTACGCCGATCCCGACAACTCCGCCCTACGGTGGGCCAATGCGAATCCCGGCGACGGGCGGGCGGCGGCGATCCGGACCTCCATCGCCAGTACCCCGGCAGCCCGCTGGTTCGGCAACTGGAGCGGCGACATCGCCGCGGCGACCGGTGCCTACGCCGGCCGCGCGGACTCCTACGACAAGCTGCCGATCCTGGTCGCGTACAACATCCCCGATCGGGACATCTGCGCCGGTCATTCCGGCGGCGGCGCCGGGAGCCGCGCCGCGTACGATGCCTGGATCTCCGCCTTCGCCAGTGGCATCGGCAGCCGCCCGGCCGTCGTCGTCCTCGAACCCGACGCACTCGGCCACGAGAGCTGCATGACGGCCGGCCAGATCGCCGAACGCAACGCCATACTGAGGAACGCGATCGCCCAGTTCAAGGCCAAGGCACCCCATACCTGGGTCTACCTCGACGCCGGGAACCCCGGCTGGATCAGCGCCTCGACCATGGCGCAGCAGCTCGCCGCCGCCGGCGTCAGCGGGGCGCGCGGCTTCGTGCTGAACGCCTCCAACTACTTCACCACAGACCAGAACACCTCCTACGGCAACGCGGTCAGTTCCGCCCTGGGCTCCTACGGCTACACCAAGCCGTTCGTCGTCGACACCAGCCGCAACGGCAACGGTTCCAACGGCCAGTGGTGCAACCCCGCCGGCCGCCGGATCGGTACTCCCAGCCGGCGCGGCGGCGGCGCCGAGATGCTGCTGTGGATCAAGATCCCCGGCGAGTCCGACGGCAACTGCGGCGTCGGGGCCGGCTCCTCGGCCGGGCAGTTCCTGCCGGAGGTCGCCTACAAGATGATCTACGGCTACTGACCCACCTCCCCTCACCGAAGGCCGAGTCCCTACCGAAGGAACCCCGTGCGCATCCCCCTGCACCGATTGGTCCTGGCAGCGAGCGCACTCACGCTGCTCCTCGGCGCCGTCGCCCCGGCCGCCGCCGAGGCGAGCTCCGCGCCCGACTCCCACACGCTTCCCACGAACACCCGCTTCTACGTCATGGCGAAGCTGGCCAGTTGGCCCGAGGCTGCCTGGTTCACGGATGGCACCCCGGAGCAGGTCGAATCCCGCGCACGCGACCTGGTGCGCCGCGCCGAGCGAACCCGGACGGTACCCGTCCTGGTGGCCTAGAACAGTCGGACGCCGAGTACCAGGCTTGGATCAGCGCCTTCGCCCGATGTCGCCCACGCCGCGCCAATGGCTGTTGCCGGCGTCCAGGTCCGTCGGACTGGACGACGGTCTTGATCCACAGGTAGGCGTCGACGTTCCGGGCGGCACCGAGGACCCGGAGTACGGCATCGTCGATCCTGCGGCCGGCGTGTGGTGGCCGGAGCAGGCCAAGTCCCTCGTCCGCAACGCCGACCCCGCACTGGAGTTCAATACGGTCCTGCGCTGACCGAGGCGGCTCCCCTCCGACTGCGGTCCCGGCAGCGACCCCACCGGCGCGATCACCACCGGCCGCTTCGCCGACCTCAACCACGCGACCTCGGGGGACGCCACGCGATCATCTGCTTTTACCTGAGCCTTTCAGCGACAGCCCATCTCCGGCGATCCTCATCGAAATACTTTCGATGAGGATCACTCATTGAATAGCCACTATTGGGCTACATCGAGAATCAAATTCTCGAAATGCTTTCGAAACTCTTGACATGTTTCGGCAAGGTTTCCAGACTGAGGCCCGAGGCGGTGTCACCCGCCTGTGTCCGAGTGCCGGGTGCCGGCCTCGGTTCTTCACGCCCTGATGGCGAGCGTCCTTTGTCAGTGGATGCGGGCGTCGTTCACGCGGATTCACTCCGCCGCACTCCAATCCTTCCGTGGTTTCTGTCCTGGAGGCTCTTTCATGGGCTCACATGCCATTCCCCCAAGCACCGTCCGCCGGAAGATCGGCGGTCTTCGTACGGCCCTGGTCCTCGGCATCATCGGTTCGGCCGCCGCGCTGGTGGCTCCGCTGACCTCACACGCCGCCGAAGGCACGCTCGGTGGTGCGGCGGCGCAGAGCGGCCGCTACTTCGGCACCGCCATCGCCTCGGGCAGGCTGGGCGACTCGGCGTACACGACGATCGCCGGCCGCGAGTTCAACTCGGTGACCCCCGAGAACGAGATGAAGATCGACGCCACCGAACCCCAGCAGGGCCAGTTCAACTTCGCCGCCGGTGACCGCGTCTACAACTGGGCGGTGCAGAACGGCAAGCAGGTACGCGGCCACACCCTGGCCTGGCACTCCCAGCAGCCCGGCTGGATGCAGAACCTCAGCGGCGGCACGCTGCGCCAGGCGATGACCAGCCACATCAACGGCGTGATGGCCCACTACAAGGGCAAGATCGTCCAGTGGGACGTCGTGAACGAGGCCTTCGTCGACGGCAGCTCGGGGGCCCGGCGCGACTCCAACCTGCAGCGCACCGGCAACGACTGGATCGAGGTCGCCTTCCGCACCGCGCGCGCCGCCGACCCGGCCGCCAAGCTCTGCTACAACGACTACAACGTCGAGAACTGGACCTGGGCCAAGACCCAGGCCATGTACGCCATGGTCCGAGACTTCAAGCAGCGCGGCGTGCCGATCGACTGCGTCGGCTTCCAGTCCCACTTCAACAACGACAGCCCCTACAACAGCAACTTCCGCACCACCCTGCAGAGCTTCGCCGCCCTCGGCGTCGATGTGGCCGTCACCGAACTCGACATCCAGGGTGCCTCGGCCACGACCTACGCCAACGTGACCAACGACTGCCTGGCCGTCCCGCGCTGCCTCGGCATCACCGTCTGGGGTGTGCGCGACACCGACTCCTGGCGATCGGAGCAGTCGCCGCTGCTGTTCGACGGCAACGGCAGCAAGAAGCCCGCCTACACCTCCGTGCTCAACGCACTCAACGCCGGCTCCTCCACCCCCACTCCGACCCCTTCGCCCGGTTCCGGACAGATCAAGGGCGTCGGGTCAGGCCGCTGCCTGGACGTGCCCGGTGCCAGCACCACCGACGGCTCCGGGCTCAACCTGTGGGACTGCAACAACCGCACCAACCAGCAGTGGTCGTACACCGCCGGAGGCGAGCTCAGGGTCTACGGCAACAAGTGCCTGGACGCCGCCGGCACCGGCACCGGCACCAAAGTCCAGATCTACAGCTGCTGGGGCGGCGACAACCAGAAATGGCGCCTCAACTCCGACGGATCCATCGTCGGAGTCCAGTCCGGCCTCTGCCTTGACGCAACCGGCAATGGCACCGGCAACGGCACCCTGATCCAGCTCTATTCCTGCTCGAACGGCAGCAACCAGCGCTGGATCCGCACCTGATGGCCTGCCACGGCGAAAGGGTGTGAACCGATGAAGAACCACGGTGCGGCCTCCCCCGCCCCTCCACCGAGACATCGCTGGTGGCCCCGGCTCGCGGCCGTGGTGGCGGCGACGCTCACGATCGGCATGCTCTTCGCGGTGAAGCCGACGCCCGCCGAGGCGGCGACGGGCAGCCGGACGCACCTCACCACCACCTACTCGGGCTGCCGTGCCGGGTACCCGGTCCGATGGGCCGCGTTCGACGGAGGCCACGTGCCCGGTCCCGTCGACGGCTCTCCCAACGAGAGCGGCGTCACGACCTGGACCAAGCGGGAGATCTGAGGTTCTTCGCACAGTTCCAGTGACACACGCGCACCATGGAGTGGAGCCAGGATGATCCTGGCTCCACTCCGTCGTCCAGCGCCTGGCGGGCGGGGCGTGACGACCGTTCAGGAGCAGAGTGCACCGTTGAGCGTGTAGCGCGTCGGGATCGGGTTGCTACCCGAGTACGTCGCCTGGAATCCGAAACTCACGCTGCCGCCGGGCGCCAGCGTGCCGTTCCACCCGGCGTCCCGGGCGGTGACCGTGCTGCCCGACTGGCTCACCGTGGCGTTCCAGGCGTTGCTGATCCGCTGATCACCCGCGAAGCTCCAGCCGAGGGTCCACCCGGAGATCGCCGAGGTTCCGGTGTTCCTCATGGTCACCGTCGCCGTGAAGCCGTTGCCCCAGCCGTTGTCGACGCGGTACGCCACCGTGCAGGAGGCCGCCGACGCGTCGTCGTCCGCCTCCGTCGCCGTGAACGTCGCCGACTGCACGCCAGGACCACCGACGGTGAAGGTCGCGCTGCCCGGCGACGCGTCGGCGTCCTGGGCGGCCGAGACCGAAACCTGCTGCGCTGTCGCCCAGTTGGCCGGGGTGAACACCAGGGTCGTGGCCGCCGACAGGTCCTGGTCGCCGGAGTTCCGGGCCACCGTCACCGTGACGCTCTGTGCGGGCGCGGCCGAGAGCCGCACGCCCACCGGCGCCGAACCGCCCTCGGGGACCGTCACGGCCGCCGGTGCCACCTGGACCCCGGGCACCGCCGGGACGCTGCGCCGCTCAGCCGCGAAAGCCGTCAGCCAGGCCAGTGAGGCGTTCCAGTTGATGGCCACCTCGTTGGTGGAGTACGAGCCGATGTCGTCCACGTAGCACGCCGCCGGTGCGCAGCCCACGAGCTTCTCCTTGGCCACCGGATCCTCCAGCCCCGCGTTCGGCCCGCCCGCGAAGGAGCCGGCCGGCGGGTGCGGCAGCGAGGCGTCGTTCTGGTGGGCCCAGAACCGGTGGTGCTGGTTCGCGGAGTAGCGATCGCCGTAGCCCGTGACGTAGGAAACGTCGAGCGCGTTGCGGCCGAGCAAATAGTCCAGGGACTCCAACGCCCCGTCCCGATAGCGCTGTTGACCGGTGATCTCGTGCGCGACGGCCAGCACCATCGCGTTGTTGGTGACGGAGCTGTTGGAGCCCCACACGTACCCGGTGGCGGGGAGCGGCACCGCGTAGCCCTGTCCGGCCATGGTGGCCAGGTGGCCATCGGCGGCCGTGGTCAGCAGGCCGCGCAGCCGGGCCACGTCGTCCGCGGGCAGGGCCACGCCGGGAACGGTGGCGAGGGTGATCCGGCCGGGCGTCGCGGTGCCGCCCCACCAGAACCCGTCGACGGGCTTGGTGTGGTGCACAGAGGAGGTGACGGCGTCCCGGTACTGTGACTCGCCGGTGGTGGCCAGGAGTTCCGCCGCCGCCCAGTAGAACTCGTCGGAGACGTCTGCGTCCTCGTACGCACCGCCGCCGGCGTTGTCGGTCGCGGGAGCAAGTACGTTCGGGTTGGCCTTGGCAGCCGTCCAGGCGCGGCGGGCCGCGTCCAGGCAGCGCGCGGCGAACGCGGCGTCGTACGGCGCGTACACCCGGGCACACTGCGCGCCCGAGGCCGCCAGGTTCAGCGTCGCGGCGGTCGACTGCTTGTGCAGCTCGCGTTGCTCGGAATCGAGTTCGGGCCGGGTCGGCAGGGCGGTCCACTTGACGTCGTGCATCTTGTGGAAGGCCATCCCGGCCAACGGCTTCCCGGCCGGAGCCTGCATCCTCAGCAGGAACTCAAGCTCCCAGCGGGCCTCGTCCAGCACGTCCGGCGTCCCGTTGCCACGCTCCGGTACCCTCAGCGTCGAGTCGCCGAGCGCCGCGTCGCCGCCCGAACGGCGGGCCCGCTCGTAGGAGTTCACCATTTCCCAGACGGAGAGACCCCCGTTGACCACGTACTTGCCCTGATCGCCCGCGTCGTACCACCCGCCGCGCACGTCCAGTTGGTAGTCGCACACCCCGGCCTGGCAGGGGACGCTGATGTCGCCCTTGTTCGGGGCAACGCCCAGGTGTCCGGCGGGGCGGGCGTAGTCGCTGCCGCCCGCCAGGGCCGCGTCGATCGCGATGCCGCTGCGCTGTTGGTAGAAGAACGACATGCTGTCGGCGCGCAGTCCGTCGTACAGCGATGCGGAGATGTCGAAGGGGTGACTGGTCTGGCCGTCGACGACCAGGGTGAAGCCAGTGCCGGTGCCGGTGTACGCGCCGAAGTCCACCAGGTGGGTGGACTGGCCGGACGCCTGGTCGGCGCCGCGCACCACGGTGGCCCCCGAGGCGGCCACCGTGCCGGAGGCGTCGCGCAGCTGCCAGGCGAGCGGGGCGGTCCCGGAGCTGACCACGGTGGCCCGCTTGGGGCCGTCGGGCAGATAGCCGAGCTGGTTGACCCGTACAGGTGTGCCGGCAGCGGCTGCCACGGTGGCGGCAGCCGCGACCGGAGCGGTCAGGGCGGTCGTGGACAGGCCGCCGACGGCCAGCGCGAGGCCGGCGAGCGCAGCGGCCGCGCGGCGTGGCACGCCGCGGGCGGAGGTGACAGGAGGCACGGTGAAGCCTTCCTCGGGGGGGTGGGGGCTCGGAGTGGGAGCGCTCCCAATCAAGCCAGGCGCCTGACCGAGACGTCAAGCCACCTGCCTGAAACGGCAGTTGACCTTCCTCCATCCGAGAACAGGCCGACTACCACCACAGCTCCGGCGCACGTTGAACCGGTGGCGCGAAATCGACGAACAGGGGCGGCGCCGGCCAGGCGGCCGGCCGGCTCCCGGGCGAGGTCGCGCGCCGGCGCAGGGTCGA